>JAGFXQ010000096.1 GCA_017861355.1 Bacillota bacterium | reverse complement strand
AAGCGGATTAGTTGTCTCCCTACATTAACAGTAAGGATACAATTAACCCGCTTTTTATTTATGATAATAGAACGTTCGCGATGTGTATTCTCTATCGTTTCTATTAGAATTAAGCTTTCAGTGTCAGTGAGATCAGAAATGTATCATCGATCTGGATGTCTATGGTTCCATGATATTCCTGAACAATCTCTCGAATCTTGGATAGTCCGATCCCGTGATCCTTCGAATCCTTCTTTGAGGTCTGGTAATTACCGTTACTAAAGATCGGCTTCTCGGCATAAGTATTCTCGCAGCTGATTTTGCATTCTCCGTCTTTTCCTTTTACAATCAGCTGAATATATTTATCCTCAGTTTTTTCGGTTGCTTCAATGGCATTATCCAGAATATTGCCGATCAGAGAACATATTGTCTTATATGGCATCGTGAAATTATCGAAGGAAATGATGCTTTCTATATCGATGCCTTTCCTTTTTGCCTTACTGATCTTATTATTGAGCAGAATGGATACAGCCGTATTTTCCACGCATACAAAGGAATTCGCAATATCCATCTCGGAGCAGACCTCCTGCATATATTTATGACATTGCTGATATTCCCCGGTCTCTAGAAACCCGTTAATTACGCTGAAATGATTATTCAAATCATGCCTTAAGGAACGCAGGGAAGATACCACCTTCTCGATATCATCATAAAACTGTCGTTCCATCTCAAGCTTCTGTAGCTTATGCTGGGTGTCCATTTCCTGCTGTACCGTACGGAACAGGTGAAATAAGATACGTACCACCAGCGTAACGATAACGAAGAGTGCAATTAATGTCCCACTCAAAAACCATTCACTAATTCCATGATAGGAATCCCGGTTTCGAACCATATAAACCGAATAAGCAAATACAACGGTGATGATTACCCCAAGAATGACGATATCAAGTGGTCCTTTTTTGAGAACAACATTATATCGCTCCTTCTTTGTCGTTATCAACCAAATGATCATGAACATCAGGAACTTGGATATTACTGTTCCGATATAATATCCACCACTCTGATTTATGACGAGCTCTACCGGCTGTCTTGTACCAATCCAGAGGATCGATATCGTACAGAGTTCCGAAACCGCCATCAGTAGAATATGTACGATATTCCAGATGAGAAGCTTAATAATCTTATCCTTATAGAAAATAAAAGATAGAACAAAGCCCATCGACAGGGTTAATGCTCTTACTATTTCCGCATACCCTGCACCACCAGCAACTTCGTTCAACAGGCTTCTTAATATAAATACAAGAATCCAGATTGCCGGGGGAATATATCTAAATTTTTTATTATAACGAAATACGCACATGCTATAGACCAGCCTATGCCAAAGCAAACCATCTACGATAAAAATCAAGATACTGGCACCAATTTGCAGGTATTTTTCCATTTCTTTCCACCTCTGAAATCATTTATTCTGATAATAGGCTTCTAAAACTGTCTTTCGATATGTCCTGCCAATTGGTAGTTCCAGTCCGTTCTTCAGTATGACGCTATTTCCCTCGATGCCTGCGATAATCGCCTTGTTGACAATATAACTCTGACTAATTCGAATAAAGTCCGTGGTAAGTCTTTCTGCCAGAGCAGTGATTGTCTCATATACCCCATATTCCTTACCCTTTAAAAAGATGATACTTTTGGTTTGTTGCCGTTCGATATAGAGAATCTCATTCTGCAGTATCTTCTTCTTCAAATTATCCAGCGCTCCATCTTCTTCTCATCCACCGGTTTCACTATGTATCCCATGGCATCAACATCAAAGGCATCATTTGCAAACTCACGATGTCCGGTAATGAAGATTACCACAAGCTCCGGATATTTTGCTGCAAGCTTCTCCGCCACTCCAATTCCCGATTCGTTACCCAAATCAATATCTAAGAACAACACATCCAGTTTTTTCGTTTGGAGATACTCCATAACTCCTTTCCCTGAATTGAAAGGAATCAGGGATAGCTCCCAATGATTACGCTCTGCAATCTCTTTAATATAAAGTCCGTTTACCTTAACCTGTAATTTCTCATCATCACAAATTCCTATTATAAATTTCATAGAAATCCCCCATTTGATATAATACCGAAGCAGCTTGTCTGAATTGTAATTAATATCCATACAAAATAAGTCTAATTTATACTATTATTGTAAAAGTATACCATTATCTATCTTAACTGTAAATACATTTTCTGGGGGGAACCTATTTTATCTTAGCAAACAATAGAAAGCACGCTTCGCGGACTTTCTATTGTCATAGACAAAATAAGACTGTCGTAAAATATATAAAATAGGAAGTTAGATGGATTGGCTCCCCATGATACCATATATTTTCTGTGTGAATTTCCATTATACTGCTATTGTACAATTACATTCGGCATCTCTGTAAATATAGTCAAATTCACCGCGCATTGTTAATCGGTTGATTTTGAAAATCTTGTTCATCGGTATCTGCACATCGCCCAAAAGGATAAATAAATCATCCTCTTTCACATAGCACAGGGTTCTCTTGATCAGAAACAAAAGCATGTAACGGAATACCGAATCAACCGGGACACTTTTTCTTCCAAAATACTGTTCAAATAGGCCATTATGCTCCAGACATTCCAGACAGGTGCTCTCCCCGCCGATCACAAGAGGCCCGAAGACCAGTTGCTCCTGCTGCATCTGAAAGAATATTGCTACCTTTCTATGTTCGGTAACAAACTGATTCATACTCAGCAGCTCCTCTTTACTTAATTCGTTGTTTTCAATGACAAAAAAGCATTTATCCATCTTCGCCAACTTTTTCATATCCCCCAAGTCAAGGATTGAGATTTCTCTTCTCTTTTGCCCATAATATCTTTGAAGTATCTCTTTCTTACTCTTTAAGAGATCCTGATCCTTGTAGATTCCGGTCTCGTCTTCGATATCCTCCGCTTCTGCCAATTCTTCGCGATTGATAAAGATAATATTTCTATAATTCATATCACTTACTGCCTCAGCAATCGCTACATTCGTTCTGGATAATCCGTATAATACCAGGGTACTCTCGGAAAAATCCATAAGTACCTCTGCGTTTTCTGCATAGCTCTCCCTAGCGATGATCTCCGAGAGTTCAAGCCTTGCTCTTTCTCTCTTCAAATCTCGGGAAATAAGTATTTCAAACAGATCGTGGTATCGATTCACCAATACACCCAGCCAGCTCCAATAGCTTTGAAGTTGGAGCCAATGCAGTGTATGAGGCATCATCAGCTCTTTGTTCAAGGCATAGGTATCGATTGCTTTCGCACAGCTAAACTTCAGCTTAACCAGGTTCGCTTCTTTGTCATAGACACACATTGTACTTCCCTCTTGAAATAAGAAGTAGTTGTTTCTTAATTTTATAATTGTACTAAGCTCCATATTCGTCCTTCCCTTCTATAATTATTCACACTAAATTAAGACGCCTTCCCTTAGATTTAGTTTGTGCGAGGAAAATGTAGGCACAAGACCCGTAAGAACAAGGAGTTCGCTCCAATGGGCGAACTTCGAAGTTCTTCCCATGTGAATTTTAATTCACATTATCCTAGTGCAAATACATAAAGAGTCTGTTTCTTTATCCCGTCAATATGTAAATATTGATTTACTCTGTCTTCAAAAAAACCACCAAGGGGTACGGTGTTCAGCTTCATCATCGCTGCCGTAAGCATGATATTCTGTCCAATATGTCCTAACTCCATCTGTATTAACCGATATGTCAGAGAATGATATTTTTCATTGATCTGCATGAAATTTCCTACCAGGCAGATTAAAAACTGAGTATCCGCAAATGACATGGTGCCGATTTGTGTTGATGACGTCAGGCTGTCAAGCTTACTTATCTCCCCTTCCGCTACCACCTCTATTTCTCTGGAAAACACATTATAGCGGTATACTTTATCCGAATGGAATATCTGTGAGCTCTCATTAATCTTTGTATTTGGTATCAGGAAGATTTCAACCGGATACATTCTGCCGCCGGAAGGATAGGTCTTCGTATTCTGTCCCTTATCGCTGATTCCAAAGGAGTACAAAAGGAACCGAATTATTTCTTCATCCGTCATCGCAGCCCGTTGAAACTTCCAGGAGGTTCTCCGCTCCATCAGAGATTGGTATAGGGTATATCCGTTATCCGTTATCTCCTCCAGATAGGGAACCTTTGCAACCACCGGATAGCCGCTCTCCTCCTGTAATACCTTGGAATAGTTCACCTTTGGTGCCTGAAAGCTCTGTGTTCTAGGTGAATGCTTGGAGTTAATATGATAGAAGCGGTAGATTCGGGCTTTATCCTCTGCTTTTTCACTAAAGTCCCATAATAATTCACTCAAATCATTACCTCCTCTCTATGCATCAGCATAATCCTTGCCAGAATACTTTCATATCTCGGATAAATGCCCAATCGATTATGATTCATATGTAATAAGGAAGCCAGTATCAGATTCTTGGCTTGTTTCCCATGATCAAATGTATCTTGTACCCGGATTGCTTCCGTAAGATTCTGATGAAGCTGTTCTTGCCATGTATCGTAAAACGAAACTCTTCCTTCTCCTGCCCACCGATTCTGATCCCAATATTTCTCGTAGAGCTTCCTAATCGAAGCCTCAGACTCTTCTTCCTGTCCATTGAATTTCCTCCAAAATTGATCATACTGTATTAGGAACTCTTCCTTATCCTCAATCTCCTTAAGCGCAATTCTCATCATATCTAAGGCAGCAAATAATCTGACCCCGAACCGATTCCCGGCTTCTTCTAAGATACAAAGTGCATAATCACTGGAGCATTGGAATACATTCTCCGAATAGGTCAATGCTCTTGTTCCACCGTATCTGGTATATTCCGGTTCATAGGGGATCTCCAAATACTGTCCGTCTGCTACCCATTGAAGCTGCGTGACTTGCTCCTTATTGTTTGCGTAAATTCTATAGTAGGTTGCTTCATCAAGCACCTCGCCGGGTACATAGCTTTGCAGGAATTCCTGATAGCAGCGGATCAGAAGTTCCTTTGCCTCTTGCTCCCTATCAGAGACATATCGGAATCGGATATGGTTACCGCCTTGCCAGTAAATGATATAAAAGTATCTCCGTAGTATCCTTTTCTGCTGCAGCTCTGCAATTAACGGTTTCAGATATTTTGTTAGAAAGATCGTGTGGAATTTTATATCATGAATGTAAAAATGAATCGCCCTCCAGCTCATGCTCCGTTTCCTCCTTGCAGCTTAAAGACATAGTTATAATGGTTCTCCTTACCTATGATGGTCGTATAGATGATACTGTCCGACTCTTGGTCACTCCCCATGAGCTTCATGATATTTAAATCGTTAAAATTCTTCATCGGTCTGGCAAAGAATCCATCTACTGCCGCCATCAGACTGATATACTGACTGATTTCACCGGCTCCGATATGTGCTTGTCGGATATTATTATCCTCCGAACATATAGGATCTCTCTGATATAGGATAAATACATCTAACGGTATACTGTTCATATTAATATGTTCAAAGGTATCATGGAGCAGGCTCTCCCTGTGGACACTCTCCAAGCTCTCCAACCGGAGAATTCCCTCGCCTGAGACCTGTATAAGATAGTTTTGCCCGTCAATAGCCCGGTATAGAAAACAGATACGAAATCGTATCCCATTATCAAGATATTCTCTGATATAACCGGCGGTTGCTGTCGCATATCGCATCACCGTGTCAGTCTCAATCCGGTCCAAGGTACTGAACAATCCTTGTGTGCTGTGTCCGGAATTTCTCAGGAGCTCATATCGCAATACGCTGCACATCTTCTTTGCAGCTTCACTCTGGGCAATCCGTACTCTGCGCGATACCTCAACTTGTTTCAGAAAATTGATCACTGCAGGATAACGACGGATCTCGTCCTCATAATCATACTTTCGTTTGATGGTATAGGATATCATTCGATAATTCTCAGGTATCGGTTCTTCCTCAGACTTCCCTAAGTACTCCGATAAGTCGATTACACATCCGATGCAAGCGGAGCTATCCGAAAACCCAAGGCAGTTACTGAGATGCTTTCCGTTTATTCCCTCCAGCAGAATCGCTTTTTCATATCCGGCTGCCACAAGCTTCAGCTTTAAGTGCGCCTGAATATGACCTACATCCAGAAGCGATAGCGCTAAACCAAACTCTCCATAGAACTTCATGATGCGCCATAATTCCGATGCAATCACAATCCAAAGCTTCCCTTTGTGGCGCTCACTGAACCCAATCATCTCAAAGCAGTTTCCCTTAGGATTAAATCTGCATATTTCTCCGTCCTCGATCAGAAACGCTTCATTCGGATGAATATTCCTTGCGGATGGGATCACTTTATGGAATACATAAGGATTGTATGGCTCATATCTTTGAAAAGAGAATACGGACCTTACGATCTGCCGTATGGCATTCTCTTCTCCTCGGAAGGAAAGCGCATCGGTCGCTCCTATCATATCCGTATTCATAAAATCAATAAATTTAAAGGAGCTGTTCCCGTTTCTATAATCATATCGATTGCTTGTCAATCGTTCATATAAATTCATCGTACTCTACCTCGATACCTGTAAGGCTATTGTCAGGAGTTCTCTCTGTCTGCGCTCTCTGTCTGCTCATTCTGTCTGCTCATTCTGTCTGCACTCTCTGCCATGCTTACGGAAAAGGATGAGGAATATCATAAATCATATCCGGCAATGTCGGTAAGCTCTTCAAGCCTGCGATGACCGGCCCTTCCTGTACCCGCTCATAATTGATCCGTTTATTATTATTTCCGAAGGTCATAGTTAACATGGACGGGATGATCATCTTCACACATTCCAACCCCAGGGTCCTATTAATATCCGTGTACAGATACGCTATGTATATGTCGGGATGATACCTGGAAACTCGCTCCATCAGTTCCTTAAAGGTATATTTTTTATCCTTTCTCCGATACCAGGAAGCAAAGACCTCCTTGAACTCCAGAACGGACTCATTCTCATAAAACTCGCGGATGTAGCTGAAGTTCTTCTGATTCGCATAGAAGTATACATGATCCTCCATATCCTTCACCCGATCCGGCGCACCGGTAAGTGCCTCCGTAAGGTCTACATTCTTTCCGCTTTCCAGGATATTGTTATAGACAAAGATTGAGGTGATTGCCTCTACCAATGCCCCTTCCAGAGCCTTCTCCGGATTGATATGCGCTCCGGCTGCATTATAGCATTTTACCCTGCCATGATATTCTTCATCAACAATGGCTGTCCAAATCGTAGGTATCTTTGTCTCCATCGTAATGTCAAAGATATGAACACGAAATCCCTTGTTCTCCATATACTGAACCAGTCTCGCGATATTATCATTCTCTATCTTACTGACATCCAGCTTCACCGGCGCAATTCGATTATACCAATGAACCAGAAAGCTATCTCTCTCTACCAGTTCAAACAAGGCATAAACGATCGCCTCTTCGATTGACCCTCCCAACGCGCATCCATTGGAGGTCTCATGAACAAATCTTTTCTCCTTACTGATGAGCTGACTGTCATAATAGATGACTTGCTCCGGTAGGTAGACACTTTTACCCGAGTTAAACTCCAGAACCTTCTTCCATCGATAGTCTTGGTCGTCACTGTAATTTCCCCTCTCTGCCGACAGCATATTCTCCGGAATAACCAGCTGTCTTGGGTGGAGCACTTCATAGCCGCCCTCTGACAGTTCCCGATAAGATCCATAAAGACCATTCTTTGTATGCGGCACCAACGAGGAGTATCGTTCCAGCATCTCGAAAATCGCGGCGTATTTTGAATGCAACAGATCCGAGGTTCGTCCATAGGAATAAAATTCACGTCCCGCAAGGTCCGATTTCACAAAATACATCGGCATAATCTTTGCATCAATATCCCGAAATAGATATTGTCCGATTCCGGTGTGAGGATTGATTAAATTCTCATAGCCTTCCCGGCTATTCATGATATCCTCCGGAGTTTTAATCCGAAATGCTTTGTTAAATGTGTAATTCGGTCGGAGGTCCCTTAAGGTCTCATCTGCCTTCTCGTTCCGTACACATGCCTCACAGGCCGGATGCTTATATACAGGATAGCTATTCACGCTCATATTTCCTCTACTGATAATATGAACTCTATTATCCGTATCTTCTTCGCAGGACTGAACCAATTCACATTCTATCTCCAGGTCCAAACCGGAATAGGGTCGGTACCCATCGGTAAGAAGCCCCTTCAGAAGAGGATAATAGAAGCTTTCATTGTCTCTTAAGCTGTTGATAAGACATCCAAGGCAGCTACTCTCCGGCACCGGTCTGCAGGAAGGCCCAACAAATATATAATTATCACTCAGGATAACCGGGACGAACTCTATTCCCGTTTTTCTTATCTCGTTATATTGTTTCCATGAACCAATCTGTACTGCTGCCATGCTTACCTCCCCTGCTGCATCACGGACGCAGCTTTTGCAATGCCTTCCCAATGAATTTGTTAAAGTCGGTAGAATTTGCCGATATGAATTCCCGCTGTTTCAAAGCAACTCTGATAAGACCACGGCTTCTCATCCACAAGGATTGATCTCGAAGCAAAGTAATCTCTCAGTGCGGAAAGCATCTCCTGCGTCGTTCGATCCTCGGGGCTGGCATTTCTGCTCTCGTCGCAGGTTACTTTCTCCTTGATCCGAATGCCTTGTCTATTCTCAAATCTCCCAATAATGTCATAAAGGCCTTCCTTGATCGCTTTCTTTGGCTGCCACTCATTCCTTGCTGTGTATAGGATTTGTCCCGAAGTCTCCGTAATGAACACATTTCCAACCATATTGGAATATATATTCTGATAGTATAGCTTCAGCTCCTGATGATAGCATCGGTTGATATACTTCATCAACGATCTGATTTCATCTGAGACATTCGTCATCACACATGCAGTATCCGGCTCTGTGGTTGCAGCCAATAGACGAAGATAACCCTTCAGATAATACTCCTGGGCCGAAATCGCACATACCCAGCACTCGGAAGGATTCATGTCATTCAGCGCCTGCTCAATTCCTTCGATAATTGCTTTCACTCCGGCTTTGGCATTATCCTCGTGATACTTTGAACTCTTGTGATTATTCAGGCTGTAACCGAACAGCACCTCATAATTACAGACCGGAGCATGCCGAAGCAATGTATTATCTTTATTTGTCTCCTTCACAAGATTCGGATTTGTTTTTGACATCTCCTCAATCTCGCGAATGACACCCAGATCATTATTTCTGGCAATTAAAGTCCTGTCATAATACTGTAATGAATCGTAATTTATTTTCTTAATATGAAATAATTGAACCGCTGCATCCGCAGTGATATATCTTAGATTCTTACTTCCTGTACTGAAGATATTCTCCAGCAGATGAAATAGGATATTGATCGGAAGAATAATCTCTCCGAATTCCGAAGTAGACGGACTGTTAATATAGAAGCTCCGGTACTGTTCCATGACCTCCGGTTCATAACGGATCATATAAAGAATGGAGCAGGCTCCGGAACTTCTTCGAAGAAGTAATACATGTTTGTCCCGCTCCCCCAACCTGCGAAGTTCCTCCTCTTCGTAAGAACCGAGAAAGATATCATAATTCCCAATCGCATCCTCCTGCGCATACGTAATATTCTCTGCATGCAATCCCATCCCGGTATAAACAGCAGCAAGGTGTGGATCATTCTTGATTGCGAACCGGCTTTGGCTGATAAAATTAAGAACCTTATAATGATCATCAAAATTACTGATGATATAATCCTGAAATTCTATATCCAGCGGGTAAGTAGTATCCTGATGGGTATACAGGATGCCCTTATCCAGCAGGAGCTTGACATACTGAAGTGTTTTAATCCGGTTTTTCTCCTGATTGTCTACCACTTCCTCCAGAGGAGCCTCTTTTACCGCCTTCCCGATGATTTGCTGAAGCAATTCATATTCTTCGGGACTATTATTGATTTTGAACTTATTGTTCCTCTTTACGATAAAGGTTGCTTTCTCCCTCTCGTCGTAATACAGTTGACAGTTTCTCTTATATTTGATATCCATCAACTAATCATCCTTTCTTTGAATATCTCCTCCCAGGAGGTGTTGTACTTTCTAAAGATGAATTCTGTTACCGCATAGCAGCAAAAATTCTTCTCCAAAAAGTTTATGTTTAAGGTTGGAAGAATGTTATAGAGCAGATTTGCAACCGATCGGAATACCAGATGTGTCTCACTCGTAATAATCTGATCAATCGACTCCTCTGCAATAAATGCAGCATGGAACTCGCTACCGATACCGGATACATTGTTCTTCATCCGCTTACCCTGCTCCTCCAAACGAAGGTATCCATCCTCTTTAAAGCCACCTTTTTGATATAACATCAGGCTTTGTTCATAAATTTCAGACCAGACCCTTTGATAATCTCTCATCAACTTCTCGTACACCGGAAGAGTATCCAGATGATCTATATCCAGTCTCTGATAGAGCTTCGAATAATTCTCCCGGAGTGATTGCTCCGTATTATATTGTTTTGCAATGGCAAAGACTCCTGCAATATTGGAATAATACATGACACTTGCATATTTCTCTCCATAATGAAACAGGTTCATTGTGGTTCGGTATAGGAGAATGATATGGACCAGAAGTGCATCCCTGTCTGTAATCTTCTTCAGTGTTTTTTCCAGTAACGGTTGCAGCATAAATCTGCTTTTGAAATGCAGCATTACATGCTCCGAGGAATTATAACAGCTCTGGTAATATTCTTCATTTAGCGGTTCGATGGTGACTTTCCGGTGATTACCTGCATCAATCGGAATACTGATATCGTCCTTTCGCTCCATCTGTAGCAAATTCTTCTGATTCTTCCGATACGAGGTCAGATTATTCTCGATCTGCTCCTCTGTCCAGGTGAAGCCTCTCTGATGGCAAAAAGTTATTACTGCTTCCTGAAGCTCCTGTACCTCGATTATTCTGCTCCGGAATATAATCTCCAGGTTCGGTCCTCCGTTCCAGTCCCGATTGATAAAATATCTTCCCGGAATTCTTCTTCGAAAATACGGACCCGCAAATTCCCTGAGAAAGATCTGTTTCTCTGCCTCATTCCCAAAGAAATATATCTTTATCTTCTTATATTTGTCCAATTTTGCCATTCTCTTCTCCCCTCTGCCTAGGCTTTCCCTGAAAGAAATTCGACCTTCGCAGGAATCTGTTATGCCTGCTTTATCGTTGAATATTCCACCTGATACTCATGAATATAGTCGTCCTCTTCATTGTAGGGCATAATCTCTTCAATGATCAGCTGCTCTTCTTTCTCGAGCTTTGCACAGAATTCCTTAAACAATAAGATATTTCCTAAATCTATGTACTGTGGTTTTAACTGGGTTCTTCCCATATTCAGATATTCAAAGCCGGGTTTATTCATATATGCTTTAATAAAGAATCGATTCGGCAACCCCTGTCGATGGAGTTCGCTGACTACCTCTCGGTACAGCTCTGTTACCGGTTGATTCATATCAAATATATTACGAATCAGACATTGTTTTCGAATCAGAACCATATTGTCATAGACGATTTCCGGTACCCGATCCACGATCAGGCCCTCGTTGTCCTCGTTCCTCCAGAAATTCATATATGCTGCATCAAAGCGGGTTGAAGGACACAGTCCCATAATCGTCTTCATAATCGTAGGAAGCAGATAATACGCCAGACTTCCCAGATATACTACCTTGATTTCCTCTAAGGTGTCGTGATATAGCCTAACTCTGCCATCCTCACTGTTATATCTGAAGTAACAGTCTGCAAGCTCGATATCACCGGGCTGCGGATCATTCCGGTCTGTCAAAGGAAGAACCAGTCGTTTGCGAGAAACCGGAACATGTACATTGGCATTAAAGCCAAAGCATTCCGTTATTTCAATCACCTTATCTCCAAATACTCGATCAATATAGGCTTGGTATTCACTGCTGTCCATAACCTCATCAAAGAGCTTTACAAATCGGGAGAAGAATATCTGCTTTCCGTTGTAAATCTTATTAATGACATAGTTCTCCTGCCCCTTCTGGAAAAATACCGTAGAAGAATTATCCTCCTCACTGATCAGATCCTCATTCTCCGCCACTTCACGATCAATGAATTCCTTAATGCTGACCGGTGTGCAATTACCTTTTGAAGTATAGATGAATTCCTTAAACCGCTTCTTCATCTCATAGATTCGCTGCATGTTGTCATTATTGTTCTCCTGCCGCTCTGTCAGCGTATCCTTCCATACCTCAGTCATGTCACTTCCGGCCTTCACAAACACCTGATATACATCAAGATTATCGGCCCTGACCGCTTCATCTCCAAATTTCTCATGGAACATTTGTGAGAATCGGAGCAGTACCGGATAGGATTGATCAAAGATCCTTGCATACTTCTGAAGCTGCGAGATGTTCTCCAGGAACTGTTCATTGATTTCAACCGTTTTCTTCATACCACGATAAATGGTATCTTCATAGAGAAGAATCTCATGAACAAATTCTTTACCGATCTCCACAGACAGTTCCTTGATCGTATGATCAATCCGGTGGATCAACTGAAATCTCTCTTCCCATTCCGCTGCCGAGAAATCCTTCAGATAGATCTCTAACTGTTT
>JAGFXQ010000322.1 GCA_017861355.1 Bacillota bacterium | reverse complement strand
GGGTACCTGCAGCTAACGCTGCATCATAGGCTTGTTCGTAATCACGGTAGATACTATCATTTGCCGTGTTTACTGCTTCACAGGCAGTTACCCATTCATCGTAATAATAACTTTCATTGAGTTGCTCAAAATATGGTATTACCATTAAATCATAATTCGTACCACTGTTCATCGGATTGATCAGCGCTGTAGACTGAGCATTAAATGCCGACAGATCTGCATATTTATAGTCATTCGGCAGAGTCGCAGCCGGAACCGGTGTTACCCCCGGTGTTATGGTGGGAGGCGGCGTTGCTGTTGTGGTATAGGAAGCCGAGCTGAAGGTTATGGACACATCGTAGGTGCCTGTTCCTTCCTGAACTCCGGTCATTTTATATACATAGGGTTTGGTTCCTCGTGAACTGTCAAAATACGGTACCCCTTCATTTGTTTTCACCGAACTGGTTACACCTCCGGTCAACTCTTCGTTGAAAGTAAGTGAGGTTCCCTGGGCAACCGCAAAATTCGAAGCAGTTGTATGAAATTGTAGTGCAACTCCGTCAATGCCTAATACTTTCACCGTCTCCATCACGTTATTTGCCAGATCCGAAGCATACAGATTATTCTTGGCCGTCTGGCTGATCTTGGAGGCTGTGACAAAGCTACTGATCAGGGGAACAAAGACGATCATGAGAATCAGAAGACTGATGATTACTTCCACAAGTGTCATACCCTGATCTTTATGCTTGCCTTGTGTTCTGATCCAATTCATAAAACGCATGCTCCTCCTCCTTTCACACTCATTTACTTAGTTTATTGCGAAACTCAACCGCTTAGGCTAATTTGTCTCCGGAAGGATTATCGTTCCAAAGATATTGTCAGTGCCAACCGGAGTATCACTGACCACCGGATTCTCAGAGACGGTGCCCTTCCTCACCAAGCTGTATTGGTTAATTATCATTGCACCCTTTAATAACCCGGTCTCCTGGTCATATACTGCGTTAAAACTTTCCACATTCATTCGTTCCGGATATCGATTGATATAATCCATGCAGGCTTTTAATCCATCATAGCTGACTGTAAAATCGATGGACAGCTGCGAATTATATAGGGTTACTTCCGGCATTCCATCCTCACCAAGCTTGGTGGAGGAATAGATCACTGTCTCAGGAGCGAAGGAAAGGTTGTTGATCTCCACCCCAGTCTCCTGCTCTAATGTATTAACAAACAGGATACTTTTCTCCGGAGAGATACCGGTGCCATATCTGGAATAGATCGTATCCAACTGCGTCTTAGCATCTGCAAAGTCTGTCTCATATAGAGTTCTTTGTGCTTCCTTCTGCTGAAGCTCCGCCAGACGAACCTGCAGCTGCTGGTTCTCAAGCATAATCGTCTTCGCCTGACTGTCGAATCTCATATAACCGAAGCGATAAGCAACTGCTACAATTACTACCATACATAGAATAACCAATAACTGTATCTGGTTCTGTGTCATTTTCTTCATTATGGATTCACCTCACCTTCCGTAGGAGCCGGTGCAGCTTCCGGAATCACTTCTGTGGCTTCCGGTGCTTCTGGCTCATGATAAGCGCAGGCAACCGAGAAGCTTACCGTCTGAATTCCTGACTCGAGATCGGTTACTTCCTGTATACTGTTGATCGATACTGAGGTGAAATATTTGATTTGCTTCAGCTGTAGCAAAAACTTAGCAGCCTCCTCCTTGGTATTCACAGTTACATTCATGGTTAACCCGTCATTGGAAGAGACCAGTGAACTGATAATGGTTGTGGAAGGCAGCTCTGTCTCGAGACTTTCCAAAATATCATTCCATTCCTCATTATATCGGTAGACATCGGCTTCCATCGCTGTTACTTCATTCAGTGTCTGAACCTCATTCTGATAGTCCTGCTCTGCCACTTCAATTGGACTAAGCTCTGCAATTAAGGTGTTTAATTCTTCACGGTTCTTTATTGCAGTCGAATATTCCTGCAATCCGTTGAATACAATAATTCCGGAAGCGATGATAACCATACCGAGCCCCACAAAGCTGAGAATCAGAGAATTTTTCATCTTCTCCTTCTCATCAATCTTGATAAAATTGATGCTGGCTTTTGCTGCTCCGATACAGGCAGTAAATTCACTGCTCCGATCTGCACATGGATTATTACTCTTACTGACATTGACTCCGGGAAGATTGATAAGCATCTCGAATTCCAAGCCATTGAATTCACTTTCCAACAGTTCCTTCAGCCCTTTGACGGATGCACCCTTACCGCCAATATAGATCGTCTTCAGTGCTGCTTCCCTGTTCTTCGTGTTATAGTATTCCAGAACGCGGTAGATATTACCGACCAACGGACGGATCAGCTCTGTCATCCGTTTCTTGAAATCATATTCCTGCTGCTGTTTCTCATCCTCGGGCTGTATTTCGTTCATCTGGGCAAAGGAGGAGAAGAAATTATCCTGCTGCTGCAGTGAAATCTTCGCCGCAGCTTCATCCATCGTTCCATAGAAATGAGAATCAATCAGATTACGAATAATTGTGTCCATACCAAAGTTCATATTTCTCTGAAGTGCTAAGACACCGTTCTCGAGAATTGTAAACATCGCATTGCGCTCATTGATCTGCAAATAGAGATTATACTTCTCATTGTGACTCTCATGGAGCCACTGATAGATGGAGTTACCGACATAATCCACTGCTACAATCTTTAAGTCCATCCCCGCAGCCAGTGTCTGATAATTCTTAATCAGATAGGTAGGTGCAGCATAGACCATGATTCGCATCTGCTTGAGTTCCTTCTTGGTCTCCACAATATGGTAGGTCAATTCATGATTCGTCGTATCCATCGGGAAGTAGCTGTCCTTCTCATTCTCCAGGTATTCTCCGATCAGCTTCTCTTTCATCTCGGGAATCAGAACCTCCCGGTTCAATACCTTGTTGCTATTCAGTATAAATATCACATCCTTGCATCGGATCCCAGCGTTGCGAAGAGCATCCCGCAGTAGGCCCGTATAGGTCACCGGATCAGTTATGAAACCGTCATCCACTGACTGATAGGGATGCACAAATTCCGCGCTACGGTAGACCTTGGGATGCTTCTTGTTGTAGCTGATCTCACAAAGTCTGGTACCGGAATCACTGATTTCAATTGTAACTACCTTATGAATTGCCATGTTAACCTCCATCTAATATTCAATCTAAGCTTATGTAGCGGTAATGTAAAATTTTAAATAAGCAGAAGTGTCTGCTTGCTTAAAATTTTACATTACAGAAATAAATCTCATGAGCTGTAATCCGGGTGACTGCACTACTGCACAGTCAGGTTCCGCGGCTTACTCTGTCGTGGAATTTATTTCCGTAATGTAGATAAATCATCTGACTTGTAGCACTTTCGATTATTGAAAGAAGGTCAGATACCAGTGAAGGATTGGCTCTCCAACCCAGAGTGCCGTCACGATTCCCATCGCAAGATAGGGAGCAAAGGCGAGCACATGGCTTTCCTTCGTCAGCTTCATTCGGGTGATATGAATCACACTGCCATAGAAGCAACCAAAGAAGAACGCCAGCAACACCAGCTTCCAGCCAAGCAGAAAGCCTGCTGCAGCCATCAGCTTGATATCTCCTCCTCCGATTCCCTTTCCCTTCGTAAGCAGAAACAGAAGCAGGAGGATGCCGCTTACACTGGCGCCTCCAATCACATAGGCCAGCCAGTCCTGCCGATGCAGGAGTATTCTGGCTACTGCCAGGATAGCAAGCGTAACATTTAATGAGACCGGTATCTCATAGGTGCGAAAATCAATCACACCAATTACCAGAAGGACCGATACCGCTCCGCACAGGAGTAACGAATCCCAGGCGAAGGAACAGAAATAGAAAGTCAGCACCCAGAGAAGACCATTCGTGGCTTCAATCAGAGGGTACTGGATCGAGATCGACTTCCCACATTGTCTGCATCTGCCATGTAGGAGAAGGTACGAGAGCAGCGGTATTAAATCATACCAGCGGAGCTGATAGTCACACTGCACGCAGTGTGACCGCTCCGTCACGATACTCTCACCCTTGGGAATTCGCAGAATACATACATTCAGAAAGCTTCCCACCACTATTCCGTAGAGAAAGATGATTAGGTAAAA
>JAGFXQ010000095.1 GCA_017861355.1 Bacillota bacterium | reverse complement strand
ATTGCTTCAATATCAGATTCCTAAGCTGATCCTTCAGCCCTTAATTGAAAATAGTCTGGAGCACGGATTGGCAAATAAATCAGGTGAGTGGCGGATTGTACTTGAGGGCAGACTGACGTTGGAGGGCGATCTGCTGCTGACACTGGAGGATAATGGAGTCGGGATTGAACCGGACCGGTTGCTTCAGATTCAGGATAGCTTAAGACATGGAGCGGAGAGCTCATTAAAAACAAGTTCACACATAGGCTTATGTAATGTGAATTCACGAATTAAGCTAAGTTTCTCTGAGGATAAATACGGAATCTCCATTACAAGCATTTATGGGGAAGGGACAACCGTCTGTGTGCTGACGAAAGCATTGAGGCAGACAGTTTAAGACGTAGGGAGGATATTATGGCAAACTATAAGGTGGTTATTATTGATGATGAGCCCTGGACCAGGGAAGTAATCAAACAATTAGCAGACTGGGAAGCTTTAGGGCTTGAGGTTGCAGGGGAAGCTTCGGATGGAGAATATGGTCTGGAGCTGATTCGGCTTACCGCACCGGATATCATCCTTACCGATGTGAAGATGCCCCATATGAACGGAATTGATTTAATCGATACCTTACGAAATGAGAGTAATGATACACCGGTGCTATTTATCAGTGGTTATGATGATTATAACTTCGTTCGGAGTGCGTTGAAGCTTTCTGCGGTGGATTATCTTCTCAAACCGATTAAACCGGAGGAGCTCAATCATCAGCTGAGCAATTGTGTGAAGCTTCTGGCAGGCCGGAAGGAGCAAAAGGGTGAGAATAGAAATCTTGAGCCGGGTTTCATTGATGCAGTATGGGCAAGCAGATTCTATTCACTGCGGGATAACTTATTAAGCTCCTTAAGCTCCTCGGATATCAATATCATCAAGCTTAAATGTGCGGAAATATATCAGCTGATTAATAAGAACGAAGAGGAGACACTCTCAAAGGGTAATCTCGTCTGTATATACTATACCTTAATGAATACTCTGGAGAACTTTATCTTAAGCAGAGATTTTGTTCCCAAGGAGATACTTCAGAATAATCATAACACCTTTGTGTTCAGTCGTGACAGTACTCCGAAGGAGATGATGGATTTTATCGAAGGACTGTACTGCATCGCCTCCGAGCGAATACAGGAACACTATCGTAACCGTAACCGTCTGGATATTAGTAATATTCGAAAATATATCGAGGAGCATTACACGGAAGGTATTACCCTGGAGCTGACCGCGGCTGCATATTATGTCAGTAAAGAGTATCTGAGCAAGACATTTAAGGCGGCTACCGGAAAAGGATTTCTGGAGTACCTGACAGAGCTTCGGATGGAGCGGGCGAAGGAGTTAATTCTCGATTATAAGGTTCCGCTGAAGGAAGTCGGAGAAATGGTAGGATACCTGGATCAGGCACATTTTTACAAAACCTTTAAGAAGTACTTCGGTAAGACACCGGGGGAGATCCGAGGTTTAATAATTGACAATAAATAATGCCTGCAAATGAAAATGTAATTTATCTGAAACAGTTATATGATTGAATTACCGTAAATGAGAAGGAATTACGGGGAAGGCAAGTAATATGCCGGTAAAATTACATAATGTAGGAGGGAAAGATATGAAAAAAATGAAAAAGATAATTTCTCTTATGGTGACCTTATGTCTGGTATTATCCTTGGCTGCCTGTGGGAAAAAGACAGTGAACAGCACCGCAGGGGAAGGTAATATCACGAAAGCACCGGAGGCAGCTTCGGAGCAACCGACGGAGAAGGCCGAACCGCGGGAAGCGGAGTTAAGTATCATGATGAGTTTTCCTCAGTATATGGATCAGTGGGAGACCTATTGCAAACAGTTTGAGGATAAGATGCTTGCTGAAGAGAATATCAAGGTGAAAGTGAACCTGGAGATGCCCAGTTCCGATCAATATGACAGCGTACTTCAGGCACGACTGACCGGAGATGATGCACCGGATCTCTACACAATCCACAGCAATAACATTAAGACCTATAATGAGACAGGATATCTGACCGATCTGTCGGGAGAAGCTTTAGCCGGTAAGATCTTTGACAATGTGAAGAAGACCGTATCGGTAGATGGCAAGTTATTGGCACTTCCGATCGAAAGTACTGCCTGGGGCGTATTGTATAACAAGGATATCTTTGAGGAATGCGGACTTGCCGTACCGAATACTCTGGATGAGTTGAAGAACGTATGCAAGGTATTGAAGGAAAAGGGATATACTCCTTTCCTGTTAGCTTATCAGGAACAATGGGTACCTCAGCTGATGACAGCACTTACCATCGGAGGAAAAGTATCCGGTGAACTTCCAGATTGGTTGGATCGTATGTATGCAGATAACGGCTCTTATTCGGAGATCAGTGATATCTTTGATGTAATCGATGTAATTATGCAAAATGGTACCGAGAGAGCGATGGAAGAAGGCAGCGAGGCAGGCAGTGCCGACTTTGCTAACGGAAAAGCAGCGATGTACCTACAGGGAACCTGGGCTTCCAATACTATTATGACTACAAACCCGGAGATGAATATGGGTGTCTATGCACTTCCTATCAATAATAACGAGGCTTGTACACTGATCAATCTGTCAACCTCAACGACACTTGGAGTATATCCGGATAGCGAGAATCTTGATATCGCATTGAAATTTGCAAATTATGTACTGGATGATAAGGATTCTTCTGCATTATTCCAGGCTTGTGGCTTTAATCCAATCGCTACGGTACATGATTATGAGACCTCCTCCTGGGTGAAGGAAGCATATCAATATGTGGAAGCTGGACGTTCTTATCAGGATCTGGTATTACCCTCTGCAGTTACCGATGAACAAGGAAAGCTGTTACAGGTATACTATGTTGGTGGCGTGACCAAGGAAGAAATCACTAAGACATTAGATGATAAGTTCAAGGAAGCAAATAAATTAAGCAAGGCAGCAGAATAGATCTTGTTACTCGACGATACAAAACAAAATCTCTTGTGAGATGTAGAAAGGGCGGGCATAGGCCCGCCCTTTCACAAACAAAACAAAACCACATGGAATTTCAATCTATTCCGGGTATGTCCGTTCGTACTTGGTTTACACAGAAACAGCGCTTTGTGGGTGATCTTTATCTATTCAGAAACGTAAGGAGATAAGTGGAATGACAAGAAAAGGAAGAGAGAACTTGAGCCTGCTGCTATTTGTTGCTCCTGCTTTCATCGTATATTTTTTATTTAAGCTGTACCCTACTTTTTCAGGAGTCTATTACTCAATGACCTCTTGGAACGGATTATCAAAAACAAAGCAATTTATTGGATTTACTAATTATATTGAGATATATTCCGATACCTATTTTTGGAAGTCGATGCTGTTCACCTCCAAATATGTAATTGTAATGCTACTGGTAGCAAATATCATCGCTCTTAGTCTTGCGGTTGCCATTGAGAGCCGTAAGAAAGCAAAGGGCATCTTTCGAACACTGTTTTGCATGCCGAATATGATCAGTATGATCATCGGTGGTTACATGTGGAATTTTATCTTTACCAAAGTGTTGTATTATCTTGCAGACAATTGGGGTATGACCATCTTTGATAAGTCCTGGATCGGCAATCCAAGATATGCCTTTATTGCCATTGTTATCGTATCCTCCTGGGGAATCATTGGTTATTTGATGATTATCTACATGGCGGCGTTGCAGGGGGTTCCGGTTCATTTGATTGAATCGGGTAGTCTGGACGGTGCCAATGCCTGGCAGAGCTTCTTTCGGATTACCTTCCCGATGATCCGCCATTCCCTGACAATCTGTATTTTCTGGACACTGAACTCCATGTTCCAGGTATTTGATGTGATCTATTCACTTACCGGGGGAGGACCAGGCAGAGAGACCCAATCTGTAGCAATTAATATCTATGAAGAAGCATTCTCGGGAAATATCAGGTATGGCTATGCTACCGCAAAATCCATGGTCTTGTTCCTGATTGTGTTTGTCATAACTATAATTCAGATTACTGTAATGAAGAGAAAGGAGCAGGAATTATAAAATGAGTAAGAAAAGACGAATTCAAAATCTCCTTGTATATACAGCACTTATCCTACTATTATTCTTCTGGCTCTTTCCGATTCTGATGGCACTCATGAATTCATTCAAATCAAACAAAGAGCTGTTGACTAATGTGATGGCATTGCCAACAACACTAAAGCTCGATAATTATCTTCGTACCTTTGAAAAAATGCACTACCAGAGAAGCTTTCTTAATACGTTATTGTTAACCACACTTGGTGTTGGCATGATGATCGTATTCTCTGCCATGGCCGGTTGGAGATTATGCAGAACAAAGACCAGGCTGTCACAGATTATTTTTGCATTGTTTATTTTCTCCATGTTGATTCCCTTCAGTTCCATCATGATCCCTCTCTATAAAATAATCCTGGTATTCCATATCAAGAACTCACTGATTGGGTTATCCTTTGTATATGCCGGGTTTGGAGTCAGTATGGCGATATTCTTATACCATGGCTTTATTAAAGGGATCCCGTTTGAACTGGAGGAGGCGGCAGCG
This sequence comes from Bacillota bacterium, assembly GCA_017861355.1. Lineage (GTDB taxonomy): Bacteria > Bacillota > Clostridia > Lachnospirales > Lachnospiraceae > Mobilitalea. Next base: position 6,343 of record JAGFXQ010000095.1, on the reverse strand, counting down.
ATGGATGGCTGTAATAAGATTACGATATTTTATAAAATCATTCTCCCGATGCTTAAGCCGGTTACGGTGGCGATCGCTATCTCCAATGTATTATGGGTATGGAATGACTTCTTGCTTCCTTTAATTACCTTGTCGGATAATAAAAAATACAGCCTGTTGCTCTCGACGAATATCCTATTCGGTCAGTATAGCAGTGATTGGTCGGCAATCTTAAGTGCACTCATTCTGTCAGCGATTCCGGTCATCATCTTTTATGCAGTATTCCAGAGACAGATTCTAAAGGGAATCGGAGAAGGAGCGGTTAAAGGATGAAATATATCAATGCAGTTGGAAAAGAATTATATGTCAATAACAAGACCATTTTACTAAGAGGCTTCGGTTTGGGTGGGTGGTTTTTGCCCGAGGGGTATATGTGGAAGCTCTATACCAAATGTGATCGGCCTCGAAGGATGGAGGCAATGATTGAGAACCTATGCGGTGAAGAATATGCCGGGACCTTCTGGGAGAGGTATCTGGATTATTATATTACGGAGGATGATATTGAGTTTATTGCAAGGGTGGGCTTCAATTGTATACGTCTTCCCCTAAATGCCAGACATCTCTATGAGATGCGGGAACATCGGCCTCATTGGAAGGAAGCCATGTTTGCCCGCATTGACCGCTTGATTGCGTGGTGCAGAAGGCATCATATTTATGTCATTCTTGATATGCACGGTGCACCGGGCGGGCAGACCGGACAAAATATTGATGATAGTGAAGCGGATCAGCCATTACTATTTATGGTACCGCATTATGAGGAGGAATTGATTCTTCTATGGAGTGAAATCGCAAGACGATATCGGGACGAAGAAATTGTAGCCGGTTATGATCTGCTGAATGAGCCAGTGCCGAACTTCTTTCAGCAATATAATCCTTGTGTACTACCGTTATATCGGAAGTTAATTCAGACAATCCGAGAGAATGACCGAAACCATATGATTATTCTAGAAGGAGTACACTGGGCAACGGATTTTTCCATCTTTGATCCCTTTACCACGGAAGAGGCAGCAGATAACATCTTACTACAATTTCATAAATACTGGAGTAATCCGGATGCGGAGAGCTTGCAGGAATTCATCCATCAGGCGGATCGTTTGAATGTCCCTTTATTCATGGGGGAAGGTGGTGAGAATAACTGTGACTGGTATACGACAGTTTTTCCTCTCTATGAGAGATTGAGTATCAGCTGGTCCTTTTGGAGTTATAAGAAGATGGATTGTACAAATTCGCCGATCACCTTTAACGTCCCGGAAGGCTGGGCGGAATTAATTGACTGGATCGATGGAAAAGGAGCCATAACCGCAGTGAGAGCAAGGGTAATCTTTGACAACTTTCTGCAGTGTCTCCGAACGGTAAGTATCAATTCGAAAGTCCTGCGTGCTCTTAAGAGAGAATTACCGGTCAATATACCCTGTGAAGCGTATGAGGAAGGTCAGTTCCATTCACCCAGAGTCCAGGGAGCCAAGCTCCGGATGTCCGAACCTGCAAGTATCGTATTCGAGAGCGGAAAGTCGGGCGAAGTGGATTATCGAAGGTATGGTGGAGAAGAGCAGCCGGTAGAAGAGAAACTTCTGCTTCTCTTAGGTACTGGAGACCATGTTAATTATCGATATCATACAAGTTGTAACGAAATAAATATAGTAATCACAGCCGAAGGCGAGGGGGAATTGAAGCTATCGACTGGATTACAGGAAGCAGGACTCAGGATAAACGGAAGGAATAAGTACCAAGCTTGCCTGCGGGTACCACTAGAAGCAAAGAATTATTTATTGGTGGACTGTACCGAAGGGTATGTGAAGCTTGATGATCTGAGTTTATCGTTCTAACACTCATAGGATTAAAATATATATCAGGTAGCCGGATCTTTCTTCTGGTTACTTGATATTTTTTTGGAATAATAATCGTACGAAATAGCGGGGGAGCGATTCGACGGGTGAAAAGAAAAAACATCTAAGGCCAGGTGAGACTTTCACTTTACATCCAACTAGGGATTGGTATGTATTTGAAAAAAGATTGATATTTGATAGTGAATTGATTATACTATAGTTGGATTTATGGGCGGAGTAAATGTTATACTTATTTTTGTTTTGACTGAATAAGAAAGGAATGAACAGGATATGAAGCGCATTATGATTACCGGAGCATCAGGTCAATTGGGACTGGCTCTCTATCAACTTCTAAAAGAACAAAGTCAATATGAGTTATTACGAACGGATGCAGTTGCCAATGAGGATGGAAGTATTCAAGCATTAGATATTACAGATGATGTTAAAGTAAGAACTTACATAGAGAAGAACCTGCCGGAGATTATCATTAATTGTGCCGCTTATACCGCGGTAGATCTGTGCGAAAGCCAAGAGGATAAGGCTTATCAGATTAATGCTCTCGGTCCGAAGCATCTGGCCATTGCAGCAGAGAAGATTAATGCCAAGCTGGTTCATGTCTCAACGGATTATGTTTTTGACGGGTGTTCCTTTGATCCATATGTAGAAGACTCGCCAACGAACCCGATGAGTGCCTATGGTCGGACCAAACAGTCGGGAGATGTATTTGTACGCGCAAATTGCAGCAAATTCTTCATTCTGAGAACCGCCTGGGTATACGGTGAAGGCAAGAACTTTGTAAAGACGATGCTTCGACTTGCTCAAACCAATAATAAGGTCCGTGTAGTGGCAGATCAATACGGAACCCCTACCAGTGCATTGGAGCTTGCCAGAGCAATTATCTTCCTGATGGAGACCGACGGCTATGGCATCTATCATGCCACCTGTGAAGGAAGTGCAACTTGGTATGAGTTTGCAGTTACCATATTTAAGACGGCCGGAATTGACATCACTGTGGAGCCAATCACGACCAGTGAGTTTCCGACACCGGCGAAGAGACCGATGTATTCTGTGTTAGATAATAAGGCGCTAAGAGAACGGCATAATTATTATATGAAGAATTGGAAGGATGCCTTTTTTGAGTATATGACAAAGGAAGGCTTTTAACGATTGAAAGGTAAAAGGTGAATTATGAGATATGAAGAATTTACGATAGAAGGTCGTAATGCGGTTATGGAGGCTTTTCGTGCAGGTAAGACGATTGATCGTCTATTTATTCTGGATGGTTGTCAGGATGGACCGGTTAAGTCGATCATAAGAGAAGCAAAGAAGACGGATGCCATCATTACTTTTGTTAAGAAGGAACGTCTGGATCAGCTTTCCTCTACAGAGAAGCATCAAGGTGTCATCGCTTATGCAGCAGCTTATGAATATGCAGAGGTTGAGGACATCCTGAACGCTGCCAAGGAGAAAGGAGAGCCACCTTTTATCGTGCTTCTGGATAACATTGAGGACCCTCATAATCTTGGTGCTATTATCCGTACGGCTCATCAAGCCGGTGCTCACGGAATAATCATACCTAAGCGTCGCGCGGTAGGCTTGACCGCAACCGTAGCAAAGACCTCTGCCGGAGCGATTAATTATCTTCCGGTTGCTAAGGTTACGAATCTATCTACGACGATTGAGGAGTTGAAGGAACAAGGGCTCTGGTTTGTATGTGCTGACATGGAAGGCGAGCTGATGTACCGTGTGAATCTAAAAGGACCCATTGGTCTTGTAATTGGCAGCGAAGGTGAAGGAGTCGGCAGACTGGTTAAGGAGAAATGCGATTATACGGCTAAAATACCGATGTTCGGCAAAGTAGATTCATTGAATGCTTCTGTCGCTATGGGTGTAATGGCATACGAGATAGTAAGACAAAGAATGAGCTAGGAATGGATAGGAGGTTACCTATCGTGGGTGCTGTTACAAAATATGATACACTTTCTGATGAAGAGATCGTGAACCTGATCAAACATGGAAACCAACCTGCAATCGACTACCTGATGGAGAAGTACAAATACCTTGTACGCAGCAAGGCAAAAGCCTTGTTCTTAATTGGCGGAGATAAGGATGATCTGATTCAGGAAGGTATGATCGGATTATATAAAGCAATCAGGGATTATCAGGCAATGAAGGATAATTCCTTCTTTAACTTTGCCGATTTGTGTGTATCAAGACAAATATACAGTGCCATCAAGGCATCGAATCGCAAGAAAAATATTCCACTCAATACCTACATATCGCTGTATGCCCCTGCCTACGGGGAAAACAGCGATACGGAGGAAAAAGAATCACTGGTTGACATAATACATCAGAAAAATGTATCAAATCCGGAAGAATTAGTTATTGACAAAGAGAATACCAGTATGATAGAATATGAACTTGTAAGGCGTCTGAGCGGCCTCGAGAAACGGGTTTTGGATTTGTACATGCAGGATTTGAAGTATATTCAGATAGCGGAGGTTCTTGGTAAAGAACCGAAGACAATCGATAATGCATTAACCAGAATTAAGACAAAGTTGAACCAGTTACTCAAGGAAATTTAGTACAAGCTTACGATGCTGTTGTAGCTCAGCTGGTAGAGCACCTCATTGGTAATGAGGAGGTCAGCAGTTCAAGTCTGCCCAACAGCTTATAGGAATTAAGAAGGAAAAGGTACTCACTTGAGTACCTTTTTTCTGTCTAGACTTAACGATTTAACTTGGGCTTGCGATAATTGGAAAATAGTGTTATTCTATGCTCGGAATGTGATATGAACCAATTATAACGATGGAGGGGATATCTTATGTCAGTTATGTTTTATGTGATATTATTTTTTGTAATAGGATCCTTACTGATGTCAATGTTTCGTAATCAGGGTAAAAGCTACAGAGACAGAAGACCAAATAATTACGATCGTAATAGAGATGTAGATCAAACCATGTTTACCGGAGCAGCAGATCTAAACTTCAATGGTGTTCCGGATTATATGGAAGCCCATACGGTAGACAGTGATCACGACGGTATCCCGGATAACATCGATCCAAATCCGTACTCGTTTGACAACAGTAATGATACCGTTGGCTTATCTGATCATAATGATTTCAGTTCGGGAAATGATTTTAACTCCGGAGACTTAAGTAACGGAAGCATGGATGCCGGTAGCTTTGACACAGGCAGTAGCTTTGATAGCGGAAGCTTTGATTCGGGAAGTAGCTTTGATACCGGTAGCTCTGACTTTGGCGGAGGCCAATAAGATTATGAGAAAAACCACTTTTAGGAAAGTGGTTTTTTTATGGAAAAATGTACTTCACTTCGGATTGAAAAAAATATTAACTTTGTGTTGACAAACCGGGGGTTGTCATAATATAATAACTTTGCTGTCCAAAACGGACAACACAAAATATCGAGGCGTGGCTCAGCTTGGCTAGAGCGCTGCGTTAGGGACGCAGAGGTCGCAAGTTCAAATCTTGTCGCCTCGATTTTTTCTTTCAATACTGGATAACTGGAACCGAGGATAAGATGTCCTCGATTTTTTTATGTCCAAATATACCGAGCTGTGAATTCTATACGAGAAGGAAATAGAAAACAAGAATGGAGGGCATTGCCCTCCATTTTAGATTCTGTATGATCGTTATTAAAATATCAGTTTGGTAATCGGAATTATAGGCTCGGGATTTGCCGGATGCTCTCCCAGTAGCTTCTCCATCCAGATCATATCATACCAGGTACCGAATTTATAGCCGCATTGTGTGAAGCGACCGATCTTCTGATAGCCAAGATGCTCGTGGAATTTGGTGCTTGCATTGGTAAGGTACGCATCTTCTACAGCGGCATAAGCGATACAGGCATTGAGATTAAGAATATGTTGCTTCTTAAGTATTTCCTCCAAGGCATAATAGAGCTTCTTCCCATATCCTTTGCCCTGACACTCGGGGCTAAGGTAGATTGTCGTCTCAACCGCCCAGTCATAAGCTGCACGTGCTTTGAAGGGCGAGGCATAGGCATAACCGATCAGCTTTCCCTCCTCAAGGGCCACAAGATAAGGGTATTTTAATAAGGTATGCCTTATCCTCTCAGAAAACTCCTCCACCGTGGGAATATCATATTCAAAGGTTATGGCAGTATCTGTGATATAAGGTGCATATATCTTCAGGATTTCAGCGGCATCCTCCGGGGTTGCCATACGTATTACAAGGTCTGTTAGCATTGACTCTCCTTCTTTCCAAATAATTATCTTGTATTATATTATATTTGACTATGGATTTCCACTATATTTGAGATGTTCTATTGTATAGGATCATATCCTTTGGTAGAATATAGAAAAACAGGAAATGTGGCCGAAGGTAATACTGTATAACAATAGAAAGACTAACTATTAAAAGTCAAGTCTAAAACTGATATTTTTTAAATGAAATACAGAAATATATTTCAAACACATTTGAACATTGAAAACTGCA
>JAGFXQ010000094.1 GCA_017861355.1 Bacillota bacterium | reverse complement strand
ATTAATCTCGGGACATGACCTGACAGATCTGGAACAACTTCTGGAGCAGACAAGCGGAACCGGTGTCGATGTGTATACTCACAGTGAGATGCTTCCGGCGCATTCTTATCCTGCTTTTAAGAAATATAACAATCTGGCCGGTAACTACGGTAATGCATGGTGGAAACAGGTGGAGGAATTTGAGACCTTCCATGGTCCGATTCTATTTACGACAAACTGTATCGTGCCTCCACGAAGTGAAGAGGTTCGTAAACGAATCTTCACGACAGGTTCCGCAGGCTTTCCCGGTTGTAATCATATTCAGGCTGATCCGGACGGGAAGAAGGATTTCTCCGAAATTATCGCAATGGCCAAGAAGCTACCTGCACCGGATGCGATTGAAAATGGAACGATCGTAGGTGGCTTTGCACATAACCAAGTACTTGCACTTGCAGATAAAGTTGTCGATGCAGTGAAATCCGGTGCGATCAAGAGATTCTTTGTCATGGCCGGCTGCGATGGCAGAATGAAAACCAGAGAATACTATACGGAATTTGCAAGAAAACTACCGAAGGACACCGTTATATTAACCGCGGGATGTGCAAAATACCGTTATAATAAGTTGCAGCTGGGTGATATCGGCGGTATCCCTCGTGTACTGGATGCAGGTCAGTGTAATGATTCTTATTCTCTGGCGGTGATTGCTCTGAAGTTAAAAGAAGTGTTTGGGCTGGATGACATCAATCAACTTCCGATTACATTTAATATTGCATGGTATGAGCAAAAGGCAGTCATTGTTCTGCTTGCACTCTTGTATTTAGGTGTGAAGAACATTCATCTTGGCCCGACTCTTCCCGGTTTTCTCTCACCGAATGTTGCTAAGGTTTTGGTTGAAACCTTCGGCATCGCAGGAATCGGAACCGTGGAAGATGATATAGAATTATTTATGGCTTAATCATAATAATTACTCCTGAGGGGGAATACTAATCAAAAACAATCAGGAGAACATGCGACATGAAAGAAAATGATATGTATACCCCTCAGGAGATTCAGGGACAGACACAACCGGCACCGGGAAAGGAAAGCCGGATGGATCCGGAACCAATCTATGATAACCCGGATTATAACGGTGCGAACAGATTACAGGGAAAGTCGGCGGTCATTACCGGTGGAGACAGCGGGATCGGCAGAGCAATTGCAGTGGCATATGCGAAGGAAGGCTGCAAAGTTGTGATCGTCTATAATACAGCGGATGATGATGCGAATACGACGAAGCAGGCAGTGGAAAGTTATCAGGGAACAGCAATGTTAATCAAGGGTGATATTGGAGACAGCAATTTCTGTAACCAGGTTGTTGAGAAGACGGTTCAGACATTTGGTTCACTAGATATACTCGTGAATAATGCTGCAGAACAGCATGCTCAGAAGAGACTTGAGGATATCTCGGATGAACAGCTGCAAAGGACTTTTCAGACAAATATTTTCGGAATATTCTATCTTACCAGAGCTGCACTTCCTCATATGAAAGAAAACAGCGCGATCATTAATACCAGTTCGGTTACAGCATTCAAAGGAAATGCCACCTTATTGGATTATTCTGCAACCAAAGGAGCGATTACTGCCTTTACAAGATCCTTATCCACAAATCTGGCAGATCGTAAGATCAGGGTAAACCAGGTAGCACCCGGACCGATTTGGACGCCCCTAATTGTATCTACGTTAGACAAGAATACAGTAGGGACCTTCGGTAAAGATACACCGTTAAAACGTGCGGGACAGCCTGTAGAAGTAGCAGAAGCCTATGTATATCTGGCTTCGGATGCATCAACCTATATTACGGGTCAGACCATCCATATCAATGGCGGTACGATTGTGAACGGATAAACGATAAAGCTTTGAGCATGAAATAGATTTTGAGATATAAGGAGAGGTTGTTTCAAGGATTGAAGCGGCCTCTTCTTATTCTATTATTTACCATTTCTCTGTTGAGGCTTTTACAGAAATATGTTATTGTAGCACTAAATGAGTACATTTCAATGCGTAAAGAGATATACATAGTAAAAAGGAGAAGGTATTATGTCAATTCATTTTAGAAACTATACGAATCAAGCCGGTATTACAGAGGATTATCGTAAGGTTAGAGAATTTTTCATTAAGCTGGGATATGCAGAATTTACTTTTGCCAGATGGGACTGGATGATTACACATAGCTATCTTGACCAAACCTCCATTGGCAGAATTGGACTATGGGAAGAAGAGAATCAAATCGTTGGAGTTGCAACTTATGACTGTCAGCTGGGTAATTCATTTTGCCTTACCTTGCCGGATTTTAAATCTTTAAAGAAGGAAATGCTCTTCTATGCCTCACAAAATCTTGCAAAGGGTACTGAGTTTGGAATCACTATCTCGGATTCGGATGTAGCATTTCAAGATATCGCTGCACAGATGGGTTATGTAGCCACGGAAGAAAAAGAGTGCGATGCTGTATTCTACTATGATCGAACCTCAACGGAATATGTGCTGCCGGAAGGGTTTCGAGTTACATCCATGAAGGATACTTTCGATCTGTCTCAGTATCGGCGGGTCCTGTGGAAGGGCTTTAATCATGAGGTAAATGGAGAAGGAGACTTCGTTATGACGAAGGAGCGTGAGCAGAGTGCGACGCTCGAGATGCTTCGCGAGAATGTGGATTTGAGTCTTAAGGTTGCTGTCGTAGCTCCTGATGGTAATTTTGTATCATATTGTGGAATGTGGTATGATGCCGAAGTCGGTTATGCGGTGATAGAGCCGGTAGCTACCGATCCTGCATACCGGAAGATGGGTCTCGGCAGGACAGCTGTTCTGGAAGGGGTCCGAAGAGCTGGATTACTCGGAGCCAAGAAGGCTTTCGTCGGTTCCTCACAGCAATTTTATTACAGTATTGGATTACGTCCATACTCGACAGCGACTGTTTGGAGAGCAAAGAAAACTAATTCTCAGAATAAGGAATGATAGCTATGAAACTTGACCGTCTCTATGCAATAACGATATATCTTCTGAACCATGGTAAAACCTCTGCAAATGAATTGGCAAGACATTTTGAAGTATCTCAGCGAACGATTCAACGCGACATCGATGCTCTCTGCCAGGCCGGTATACCGGTTGTTGCCCTGACTGGGACGAACGGTGGATATGAGATACTGGATACCTTTCGTATGGGGCAGCATGCGGCGACGGAGGAGGATTATACGCATATCCTCACCGCTCTCAAAGGATTGGCCACCGCCATCCATGATCCAAAGGTGAATGCCACCGTAGAGAAATTCTCATCGCTAATTAAGGAAGGTTCCCATGGTGTAATCCTTGATTTCTCAATCTTGCGCGAGGGCGATGAGAGAATACTGCAGTTGCTGAAGTCAGCAGTGCAATCCAAACTTGTCGTACGTTTCTCCTATACGAATGCCGACAATGAGACCCGGACTCATATGGTCGAACCTATTGCAGTGATATACCGCTGGTATGCATGGTACCTGCTGGCTTATAGTACAGTCAAAGAAGATTATCGCTTTTATAAACTGGTCCGTATTCAGAATCTTGAAAGAACGGATATCCCATTTTCAAAGGAACATGAAGATGCTGATCAGATTCTTCGTAGAAATGATGAGAAGGATGAACGTTACGGAGGAACTGGATCACGGAGATGTCTTGATGACATTGCATGTTGTTTGGAATGAAATATTCTGGTATGGTGTGTTATTGTCTCTTGGAGACAGTGTAGAGATTTTAGAGCCGGAGGATTTACGCCTTAAGGTATTCAACTCAGCCCAAAAAATAGTAGAATTATATTCTTAATTACGACAGACAGTTGTCGTAATTGCTCTGTTATTCTGATGATATAAAATAACGGAGGTAATTTATGAGTGAAATAATAAGAAGTGAAATCAATGAAGAATTTGCTTATTCCGGAATTGTGGAAGCAGGAGATTTGGTGTTCCTGAGCTTTTGTGTAGGAAATGTTGGCGCTCCATTCGAAGATCAAGTACATGGTGCTATCGATAATATGGAACAGCGGTTGAAGACAGTAGGACTTACCCTTGCTTCTGTCGTAAAGATTGATGTATTGCTAAGAGATGTATGGAACATACCGGAGATGGAAAAGGTGTTCAAAGAGAGATTTGTTCATGGATATCCGGCTCGAAAGACTATCTCGACAGAGTTTGCCCATGTCGGTGGTATTCATGGGCTACAGGTTCAAATTGACGCAATTGCCTATCGAACACATTAAGATTAAAGCAGTTCCCAAGAGAATATGTACATAATTTATTTGAATTAAGTTAGCATTAGGATAAGGATCACCTACAGCCCATGAAACAATAATGGGCTGCAGGTGGTCCTTTCTGTTATTTTGGCATGATATAACAGACAATAGGAAAGGATATCGTGATATATAAGGTTGACTTGCTTTTCATTAAAATGGTAAAATACCTGTAATATGATGGACTTTATAAGGATTTAGATGATATTGCATCATAGGAATGTGAATGAGATTGGAATGAAAAATCGTTGTTTTGTCTTTTGAATGAAGGTGGTGTACTCTATGAAGAAATATATAGCTTTGCTGCGTGGGATTAACGTAGGTGGTAATAACAAAATATCCATGCGGGAACTGAAGGAACTATTTGAGCAAAATGGATTTCAACAGGTTTCCACTTATATTAATAGTGGAAATATCATTTTCTCAAGTGATATTACAGATGAGATATTGCTCAAAGAGGAAGGTGAAAGAATAATTTTGCAAAGGTTTCACTTAACTATTCTTGTGGCGATTATATCAGCCGATGATTTGATCTCCGCACTTCAACATACTCCGTCCTGGTGGGGAGAAGATAAGGCTTCCAAACACAATGCAATCTTTGTAATACCTCCGGCCACTTCAGAGGAGATAATGCATGGGGTAGGAGAGTCAAAACCGGAATATGAGAAGGTTGATTATTATGGCAGGGTTATTTTCTGGTCGGCACCAATCGATACATTTTCCAGAACCCGTTGGTCTAAGGTGGTTGGCTCCTCTGTTTATGATAGTATCACGATAAGAAATTCTAATACTACAAAGAAGCTACTGGAGCTTGTTCAATAAAGGGGTCCTAAGGAGGTGCGATTTATGTTATATGATTTATTAAAATCCAGACGCAGTATTCGAAAATATCAAAATAGAGAAGTGGAACAGGAAAAGATCGATATTCTCCTGAAAAGTGCCTTGTTGTCTCCGTCCTCACGGTCGATCAGACCTTGGCAGTTTATTGCTGTTACCGATAAACAGAAACTGAAGCAGCTCTCACTTTGCAGAGAGCATGGTCCGGGATTTTTGTCAGAGGCTCCTTTTGCTGTGGTTGTTATCGCAGATAAATCGGCAAGTGACGTATGGATTGAGGATACCTCCATCGCGTCGGCTTTCCTTCAGCTGTCTGCGCAGGATCTTGGCCTTGGCTCGTGCTGGATACAGGTGAGGGAACGCTTCCATAAGGAGCAGGAGACTGCAGAAGAATTCATTCGACAAGTACTTGAGATTCCGGAGCAATATGGCGTGGAATGTATCATTGCAATTGGCTATCCAGCCGAGGATAAGAAACCATATGAGGAAGATGCGTTGCAGTACCAGAAGCTTCATTACAACAAATATTGATATCTTAATGAGTGATATATAGAACAATTGGTAAGGATGTGAATAGAAAATGATCAACCAAGAGACGGAGATCAAACAGGGTAATATGTCCGAGGTATATCGGGATGGGAATTTAATCTATCGGGATCTAAAACCTCAAAGCAGTACGATTCACAGATTACTGTTGCATCTTGAAAGGAAAGGGCTACCGTTCGTTCCTCGATTTCTTGGTTTCAATGACAGAAATCAAGAGATGCTTAGTTTTGTTGATGGGGAAACATTGGAAGATTATCCGATAGTGAAGGACTTGCCGGGTAAAGCTGTCATAGCGCGGCAGGCTGCTGAAATGCTGCGTAAGTACCATGATTCCACTACAGACTTTGTTAGTAATCCGGAGGATATCTGGTTTTTAAGCTATGAAGGAGAGTTGAATAAAGATGTCATATGTCATAATGACTTTGCTCCTTATAATATAACGTTCCAAAACAACCAACCGATTGGCATGATTGATTTTGATACGGCGTGCCCGGCTCCAAGAATATGGGATGTTGCCTATGCCGTCTACCGCTTTGTTCCCCTTAGTAAGGAGATTTATGATCCGGAGACAAAAGAGTATCGAACCTATGACAGAATGAAGGATGGTCCGGAGAGAAAGCTTTTACTGGATACATTTCTTGCTACATATGGCAATATGGATACTCTAGAGGTTTTACATCAAGTAGTATTGCGATTGCAATCATTGGTAATGCTCTTTGATCAGGAATGTAACAAAGGCAATGCTGCCTTCATTAAGATGAAACAGGAAGGACACCAATTGTATTATCAAAATGAGATTGCATTTATCAAAGAAAACATGCACGATTGGATATAAAATGTGGTTCTGTATTACGAATGAGGGGAGGCCCGACCATGGCAAAATTAAAAATTGAACCGATGAAGCAACCGGACAGGGTCATCAATTATTGGAAGAAAGAGAAGCTTGTTGTAGCATGTATCATCATCTTTGGATTGTCCTTTAACATATCAATTATTTTAGGGCCTATCTATCAAGGCAAGTTAATTGATTCTATTGTCGGTGGCGGCAAGCTGTCCCAGATAGCAATGCTCGCAGGTACTTACATTGCACTGATCGGTGCAATACAGCTGCTGCGTTATTTTAAGCGATTTTATATCAGACGATTTGCGAACAGTACAAGTGCAACGATGAGATTGATGATTTATAATAATATCATGCATAAAAGCATCACTGAACTGGAGAATGAGAATACCGGCAACTTAATGACCAGGGCGGTCTCAGATGTTGACCTGTGTGTGGAAGGAATGCGTAAATTCACTACAGAGCTATTTGATACCGGAGTTCTTATGGCTGCCTATCTTATTTCACTTCTGTTGTATGATGTAAGAATAACGGTTCTTTCCGCTTTTTTTATACCGATTGCAATGATGCTTGCTCAGAAATTGAAAAGTATCATTTATAAATATTCCATAGCCTATCGCAAACAGAGCAGTGAGGTGGCTGACCTTACCTACGATACAATAGAGAATGCCATACTCTACCGTGCGAATGGTATGGAAGTTCAGAACAGAGCAAAATATTCTAGGGAACTGGAAGAACTGCAGAACAAAGCAATCAAAGCCAATATCTTAGAGAATTCCATGCAGCCGATCTATAATGTTATCGCCTTGCTTGGAATTATTACTGTAATCTATCTTGGCGGATCGAAGGTAATAGGTGGTGGATGGACTATTGGTATCTTTTCCACCTATATTACGATGTTCATTGCCATGGCGAATAAGGCAAGTAAAGCAGCTAAATTATTTAATTCGGTACAAAAGTCTCAAGTATCCTGGAAGCGTATAAAACCTTATCTAACAGAGTACGAGAGTAAAGATACGGTTATGAATATTGATTTGAATAATACAAGTATAATTGCAGATCAACTTGGTTTGTGTTATGCCAATGGGAAAGAAAACATCATCGAAAATATCAGCTTTGGAGCAAAGCAAGGAGATATCATTGGCATCACAGGGCCCATCGCCTCGGGCAAATCAACGCTGGGATTATCCTTGACCGGGCTATATCCCTATATTGGAAGTCTGAAGATAGATGGAAAGGAATTAAGGGATTACACCGAATATGAGAGAAGTCAGATGATTTCTTACTTGGGTCATAAGCCGGAGCTTTTTTCGGACACCATATATCATAATATTACCTTAGGACAGACGAAGGACATTACTCCGGTTCTAAGGGATGTATGCTTTGAAGAGGACTTAGCAGCGATGCCGGAAGGGCAAGATACCTTAATCGGCAATAGCGGAATTCGATTGAGTGGCGGTCAGCAGGCAAGGATTGCTCTTGCAAGAGCATTGTTTAACAAAAACAAAGTAATCATAGTCGATGACCCTTTTTCGGCAGTCGATATGAAGACCGAAGAAAGAATTATCGAGAATCTGAAGAAAAATTATAAGTCTAGCATTATTATTATAATGTCGCATCGTTTAACGATATTCAATAGAATCAGCCAAGTGATCTTCCTGAATGATAACAAGCTTGCGGAGTATGGTACTCACGAAGAACTGATGAAAACCTCAAAGCTTTATGCAACCATCTATAATCTGCAATGTACCGAAGGCGGTGATGACCATGGAGCATAATTTGGTAATGAAGTCGATGTTCAAAGTGTTGAAGCGAAATATGGTACCATGCGTTGGGTTGATCATCGTTATTCTCGGCTCTGTGATAATCAGCCTGGTTCCGCCCCAGATTTTGAAGCTTGTTTTTGATCAAAATCTAGTGCCTAAGAGCAACAAGGGCTTGCTGAATCTGGCACTTGCATATATCAGTGCGATATTATTTCTTGGCATCTTTGATTTTCTGAAGGAAGCGGTACTGACCGTGATTGGTCAGAAGATTACGAAGGAAATCCGTTCAGAAATGATGACAAAGCTGGAGAAGGTTACAATGTCATTCTTCTCTGCGAATGGGTCCGGTTCGGTTGTCTCCAGATTTACCAACGATGTCGATGTGATCAATTCTCTGTTTACCAGCGGTATTGTGGGAATGATGATCGATTGCTTAAAGGTTATCGGAATCATAGTATCCATCTGGATCTTTAGTGCAAGGCTTGGCGGTATCACGTTATTCATGATTCCGATCATCTTTGTGATAACGAGGATGTTCCAGAAGAGAATGTTGAAAGCACAGATAGAAAATAGAATACTGGTTGGGAAGGTGAACAATCATATTGGTGAAAGCTTAAAAAATGCACGAATGATCAAGTCCTTCAGTAAAGAACACTATATGGAGCAAAAATATACAGAACATCTATTGGAGAACTATCGAACCGTTGAAAAGGTGAATTTTTATGATTCTGTATTTTCTCCAATCATTCAGATTCTTCGTGCTATAGTAATCGGTGTAATCGTCATATTATCATCGAAGCAGCTGGGCTTTTTGGGAATCACTCTTGGTATGGTGGCTGCATCCATTGATCTGATCTCAAACTTATTTGCGCCAATCGAAAATCTTGGTATGGAGCTTCAGAATATTCAACAGGCAATATCAGGTATTCGTCGTGTGAACGACTTCTATAGCGAAGCAGAGGATCAAAGGAAGGATATGGAGTTGAAGGCGGACCGTATTATTACAAGCCGTGAAGAAGTAAAACTTGAATTTCATGAGGTATCCTTTCATTATGAGGCGGGAACGGATGTGTTGCAAAACATCTCTCTCCGAATAAGTCCACTGGAAAAGGTAACCTTTGTCGGCAGGACCGGAGTAGGAAAATCCACATTATTCAAACTGATTATGGGTTTACAAAGGCCTACCGAAGGCTGTATTACCATCAATGGTATCGATGTTTATGATATACCAAATAGTGAGAAACGTAAGATATTCGGTTATGTCGATCAAAGTTTTCATGTGATCAAAGGCACGATTGCAGAGCAGATCAGCCTGCAGGATGATAGTATTACAAAAGAGCATATTGAACAAGCTCTGGACTTTGTGGGAATGACAGATTATATCACAGCCCTTGAGATGAGCTATGACACACCTGTAATCAATGATACCTTCTTCTCCCATGGGCAAAAGCAGTTACTTGCCATAGCAAGAGCAATAGTAACCAACCCGCCGATTCTGCTGCTGGATGAGATTACAGCAAATCTGGATTCGATCACGGAAGAGAAGATTATCACAGTATTGCAGAAGGCAAGCAGCGCACACACGATACTTTCAATCTCGCATCGTTTATCCTCTATCATCGCCAGTGATACGGTCGTTATCTTAGAGAATGGGAGAGTGAAAAGTACCGGTTCTCCGGAGACACTTTTACAACAGGATGATTGGTATCGTAGCCATCTTGCGTTGGAAAGACTTACGTGGAGTCATTAATGTTGTACTGTAAATACAGATCTAGTTAAGAAAGGAGAAATTATTTGAGTGTATTCTATGAAAAATTTAAAGAGGTGTTATTTTCCGTACTTCCTATAACAATAATTGTGTTAATTCTAAATTTTACGTTAACGCCGTTAGAACTGCCGTTATTGATTCGATTTCTTATCGGAGTGATATTTATTGTTTTTGGCCTAACCATCTTTTTAGTCGGAGTTGATTTGGGAATTACTCCAATCGGTAACCATATGGGTGGAACCCTGGCGAAAACAAATAGAATCTGGATTGTAGCAGTCGTGGGTCTTATACTGGGCTTTTTTGTCTCGGTGGCAGAGCCTGACCTTCATATTCTGGCTGCTCAAGTGGATGCAGTTTCATCCGGATTGATCTCGAAGGGAAGCATCGTTGTGGTGGTTTCCATCGGCATCTCGGTTTTATTAGCCATTGGTCTTGGAAGAATTGTATACAACTTTCCACTGTATCGTATATTGACTATTATTTATTTTATTATTTTCGTTCTGGCATGCTTTACTTCACGGGAGTTTCTCGCTATTTCCTTTGATGCGTCCGGTGCAACTACCGGAGCATTAACAGTTCCTTTTATCTTATCCTTGGCGATAGGTGTGTCCAAGCTGAAGAAGGATAGTAAAGCTTCCGAAAAAGACAGCTTTGGTCTTGTTGCCATAGCCTCCACGGGAGCAATCCTGGCAGTTATGCTGATGAGCATCTTATCAAAAACAGATAAGATAACCGGAAGTTTGGAGACAGCAGAGACCTCCGACACTATTACTACAGCATTTGTTCATGAATTTATTAAGATAGGACCCGAGATTGTGATTGCCTTACTTCCGATTCTGATTTTGTTTATCATCTTTCAGCGGATATCGTTCAAACTGTCAAAGCGAGAAGTAAGCAGGATTATATTCGGTATATTGCTAACATTGATCGGACTGGTAATTTTCCTAGTTGGAGTAAATGCAGGGTTCATGGATGTAGGTAGTGTCGTTGGATTTAAAATTGCTTCCAATAGCAATAAATTATATGTTATTATTGTAGGATTTATATTAGGTGTAGTTACGATTCTTGCTGAACCGGCGGTATATGTATTGACACATCAGATTGAAGAGGTTACCAGTGGATATGTAAAAAGAAGTGTTGTTATGCTTACGCTGACCATAGGAGTCGGAATAGCGGTCGCATTATCCGTAATCAGAATACTGATACCTGAGCTTCAGCTATGGCAATATCTTCTTCCCGGATACCTGATATCAATTGCATTAAGCTATGTGGTTCCCAAGTTGTTCGTCGGTATTGCCTTTGATTCCGGAGGAGTTGCTTCAGGACCGATGACTGCTACGTTTATTTTAGCCTATACTCAGGGAGCAGCGGAAGCTGTGGAGGGAGCTAATGTATTGATTGATGGTTTTGGTGTAATAGCAATGGTAGCGATGACGCCATTAATTGCTTTACAGCTATTAGGATTGATTTTTAAGTTGAACTCAAAAAAAGGAGGACTTGAGAGCAATGGAAAATAAAAGTGGTACTACCGGGATAGATTTAATCTGTATCATTGTTAATTTCGGAATGGGCAGTAAGGTCCTGAAAACAGCGAAAAGCTTAGGGATTCATGGCGGCACGCTTACATTAGCAAAGGGAACTGCCAATCATCGAATCTGGGATTACTTGGGCCTTTCTGATATTAGAAAAGAAGTATTATATATGGTGGCCGGTCGGGAAACAGCATATCGGGCATTGGATAGACTGGATGAGGAATATAAGTTCCATAAACCAAATCATGGAATCGCATTTACAACATCAGTCTATGAGACTGTAGGCACAAGCGGATGTAAAAGCGAACCTATGAACAGTGAAAGAGGTGAAGATGAAATGATGTATCAGGTGATTACAATCATTGTTGATAAGGGGAAAGCAGAGGATGTCATTACAGCTGCGGGCAAAGCCGGATCGAAAGGTGGAACCATAATGAATGCCAGAGGATCAGGAATACATGAGACGAGTAGAGTGTTTGCAATGGATATTGAACCGGAGAAGGAAATTGTGCTGATTCTGTCAGAACAGGACAGTACTGAGGCTATTGTATCGGCTATTAATAAGGACATCGGAATTGATTCACCCGGGAAAGGAATTATCTACATTCAGGATGTGAACAAAACATATGGAGTATATAAATAGTAATAAATAAGATATGGTTGAGAGGAAAATAAAATGAATAATAATGATATATTAATCAGATTAAGATATGCACTGGATATCAAAGATATTGATATGCTTGAGATTTTTAAGCTTGGAGGAATATCGGTAACCAGAGAGGAATTGCAAAGAATGTTACTGAAGCCAAAGAATACAATGAATCCAATCTCGGAAGAAGAGGAATTCGTTGCAGCCGATGATATGAAACGGTGTAATAATTATATGTTAGAATCCTTTTTGAATGGATTTATTACATTCAAACGCGGAAAACAGGAACCCCAGCCCGGAGAGCCGGAAAAACAAGCATATCTGATCAAAGATAACAAAGCAGTCAATAATGTGTTGTTAAAGAAATTAAAAATTGCGTTGTCACTTACCGGTGAAGATATGCTTGAAATCTTTAAAATTACCGAGGTTAATCTTTCTAACGGTGAATTAAGTGCATTATTAAGAAGAGAGGGGCAGCGAAACTACAAGGAATGTGGTGACCGGTATATCCGACATTTCTTGAAAGGTTTAGCAATCAAATATCGTTAAATTATGCTTTGATTGCCCAACGTAACTTCGCAGAACGGGCTCTACTGTTCGTATTACATTCTTCCATGGAAGGTCGAATAGAATCTGGAGCAATCTCTCGGTAGACACCTTCGCGATAGAGACGCTGAAACGATTTTTTAACAAGTCGGTCCTCTCCGGAATGAAAGGAGAGGATAGCAACACGTCCGCCTGAAGCCAAACAGGAAGGAAGCTTTTCTAAAAAATCATACAGCACTTCAAATTCATTGTTAACATCAATTCTTAAAGCCTGAAAACTACGTTGACAGGCTTTTTTGATTTGCTCCGTTCTTTCTTTTTCGGGGACGAATCTAAGAGCATCGGTAATCACTTGCTGCAATTGAGAGGTGGTAGTAAGCTCTTTTCCTCTTTTGATATGGTTGATGATTGCACGTGCAATTTCTGTGGCGTGGGGCTCGTCCGCATTTTCCAGCAACATACCTTGCAGTTCGTCCAGAGTAATGGTTTTTAATCGTTCTGCGGCAGAGATACCCTTATTTGGATTCAATCGTAAGTCCAGTGGTCCTTCTGTCTTATATGAAAATCCGCGGTCCGGATTATCGATCTGCATTGACGAGACCCCAAGATCCGCCAGTACAAAATCCAACAAACCCGATTCTGGGATGATTTGATCTATTTCTGAAAAGTTCATATGCTTAATTGTCAATATCTCCGGACCATAACCTAAGTCCGCCAGACGTTCCCTGGTGCGTGGCAATTCAATCGAGTCTACATCAGTAGCATACAAATGGCCTTCCGATTGCAAGCATTTTAACATCTCAAGAGTATGGCCGCCGTATCCTAAGGTAGCATCTAATCCGGTTTGTCCGGGAGTGATTTGCAGAAATTCTAATATTTCCTTCACACAGATAGAACGATGCATACCTGCCGGAGTATTCCCCTTTTGTATTACCTTTGCTACTGTATCAGAATATTTCTCCGGTTGTAATTCTTTGTATTTATCTTTAAAAGCTTTGGGATGAGTACCCTGATAGCGAACACGTCGCTGATGCTTTTGTTCTTGATTATCCATCATTCATTCCGCCTTTTTCATTACTTCCTTTATAGATTAAAGTGTCAAAAGGTGCTGTGCACGCTTCCTACTACAAGATATTGTTATTGTAAGTAAACTTACAATAACAATATCTTGCAGCAGGAAAGCACCAAAGGTGCTTTTGACACTTTAATCTTTATAGTTATAGAATATATAATATCAAATTCAATCTATAAAAGCAAACGATGGTTTTATTTGAATCAAATGGAGATTTTTATTATAGAATAGAATGTATTTGTATTGGAGAAAATATTATTATTGTTCAGAAAAGTCGACTTTTGTGAAGCTTGGACTGAAAATATGTCTATTTTTACCAACAATGTGGAGGTAAAAAGCTACATGATATAATTCGGTGACAAAATAATAACGATAAACCCAGTGTTTATCGCAACTTAATCGTTATCTAAAATCCTAAAAATTGCCTCGGGATAACAATTTATTGTCAAAAATACCACCATATTTCATTTGGGGCAATTTAGAAATATATATATAATACACAAAAAAATAGGAAACAGAGCAATAATTTATAATAAGATAGCAACAAAAATGGTGCATATGACGAAAATATTATATATAATTTTGATGTAAATGTTTATAATTTACAAAATTAGAGGAGGGATATTCATGAAACGTTTAATTGCTTTAATTCTTGCGTGCATGCTTGTTATGACTTTAGTAACAGGTTGTGGCACCAAAAAAGAGGAAACACCCAGTA
>JAGFXQ010000321.1 GCA_017861355.1 Bacillota bacterium | reverse complement strand
CACGGACCTTCAACCTCGATGTACTGAATCCGAAATTACATATAGGCTCTTGTATCCACCCCGGCATCAGCCATTCGAACACATCTATCTCTTATTACTAATCTCTACTGCGCATCCTTGATACTGAAGCTGATTCGTCCCATTTTGTCCTGTCCAAGGCAGATAACTTTCACTACCTCGCCTAAGCTAAGAACATCCTCAACATGCTCAACTCTTTGTTTTGCAATCTTAGAGATGTGAACCATACCTTCCTTACCAGGAGCAAATTCGATAAATGCACCAAAGTCTTTGATGCTAACTACCTTGCCTGTGTAATGCTGGCCTTCTTCAAACTCGGTAACAATCATCTTCACGATATCCACTGCCTTCTGGATGCTGTCTTTATCAACACCGCAAACAGATACAGCGCCATCATCGGTGATATCAATCTTAACACCGGTCTGCTCGATAATTGCATTGATGGTCTTACCTCTCTGACCAACAACCTCACCAATCTTAGAAGGATCAATCTTAATCTGAACGATCTTCGGTGAATAAGGACCAACCTCCGGTCTCGGTTCAGAAATTACAGGAGCCATAACATCATTTAAGATGTAGGTTCTTGCTTCCTTTGTTCTATAGATAGCCTGCTCGATAATCTCTCTGGTTAAACCATGGATCTTAATATCCATCTGGATTGCTGTGATACCCTTGTGAGTACCGGCAACCTTGAAGTCCATATCGCCGAAGAAATCTTCGAGACCCTGAATATCAGTTAAAAGAGTATAATCATCATCCGATTCTCCGGTAACTAAACCAACGGAGATACCTGCTACCATTGCTTTGATCGGAACACCGGCTGCCATTAAGGACAGAGTGGATGCACAGATACTACCCTGGGAAGTAGAACCGTTTGATTCTAATACTTCAGACACGGTACGGATTGCGTAAGGGAATTCTTCTTCACTGGGAAGTACCGGAACAAGTGCTCTCTCGGCTAATGCACCATGACCGATTTCACGTCTACCAGGACCTCTGGAAGGCTTTGTCTCACCAACGGAGTAGGACGGGAAATTATAGTGATGCATATATCTCTTACCGGTCTCGTTCTCATCAATACCATCTAATCTCTGGGTCTCTGCAAGAGCACCTAAGGTGGTGATGGTAAGAACCTGAGTCTGTCCACGGGTGAACATACCGGAACCATGAGTTCTGGGTAATACATCAACCTCAGCAGCAAGTCTTCTGATTTCAGTAACCTTTCTGCCGTCCGGACGCTTCTGATCCTTTAAGATCATCTTGCGAACTGTCTTCTTCTGGAATTTGTAAATAGCTTCGCCGAGTAAAGGAAGCCACTCAGGATGAGTTTCTTCATAACGTGCTACTAATTTATCTGTAATTTCACGAATATTTGCTTCTCTAACCTGCTTCTCATCGGTGAATACAGCAACTTCCATAGCGGCAGGAGTGATGAAGTTCACCATATCCTCATACATATCAGCAGGAGTATCACATACGATATAAGAATGCTTCGGCTTTCCAACCTCTGCAACGATGGTATCAATAAAAGCAATGATCTTCTGGTTAAGCTCATGAGCAGCAAAGATAGCTTCGATCATCTTAGCTTCTTCAAGTTCATTTGCGCCTGCTTCAATCATGATAACCTTGTCCTTGGTAGATGCAACGGTAAGAACTAAGGTAGACTTCTCTCTCTGTGCGGAGGTAGGGTTAAATACTAATTCGCCATCTACCATTCCAACCATAGTGGAAGCCGTCGGTCCATCAAAAGGAATATCGGAGATGCTGGTTGCAATTGCAGATCCAATCATCGCTGTTACTTCAGGAGAGCAATCTTGATCTACACAAAGCACCAAGTTGTTCAGTGTTACATCATTTCTGTAATCCTTCGGGAATAAAGGTCTCATCGGACGATCAATTACTCGGGAGGTAAGAACTGCATTCTCAGAAGCCTTACCTTCTCTCTTAATAAATCCTCCGGGAATCTTACCTACCGCATATAACTTCTCTTCATACTCTACACTCAAAGGGAAGAAATCAATTCCTTCTCTCGGTTTATTGGATGCTGTTGCAGTGGATAATACAACTGTATCACCATAATGCATTAAAGCAGCACCATTTGCTTGAGCAGCAACTCTTTCGACATCAACTGTAAGAGTTCTTCCTGCTAAATCCATCGAATAACTTTTGTACATAGCGTAATCTCCTTTTCTAATTAGAATAAATATTAGAGTCGGAGGTACCGAAACAACTGAAAAATCTACCGAATCTATTAGGTTTCGATAACCTTTTCAGAAGTCTCGGGATGTCCTCCCGCCACTCTAACTATAATATTATACCATTCTTATTACCAATATGCTACAAGTATTTTCTCATAATCAGGATTCCCTTTTCCAAGTACCTTAACACTTTCTGGATACTTCCAAAACAAATCTCTATCGATTAGTATAACCAGTATGCATCAAAATAACATAGAAGAAGCTGTGGTATGATATTTTCCCTTTACTTTTTGGAAATATCAGGCCACAGCTGCTATGATTAAGAAGCGTATTAAAACAGAAGAGCGCTTACTAATTTATTTTTTTTATATGACTGCCTAACAATAATGTTACTTAAAATGTTCTTGAGACAACTTTTTCATCAATAGTTCATATCTCAGCGAGTACGATCCCAAGGGTGGTCATGACAGCATTCATGCTTTTCATCCTTCTTAAGCGGATCATTAATTAAGGTTGCAACTTCAAAGGCATGGTGATGACCATCGTTCTCGGAGGTAACAGACTCAATACAATGAACATGATGATCCCCTACCTTAATTGCGGGACCGGTTCTTCCCTTAAACTCGTGAAAATGATTGTCAAAAAAGTCAGTCCTAAAGCAAACCTCATGCACATGATCATCGTCGCAAATCGGAATTGCTTCCTCTGTCACGGTACAAAAACGATGGTTATGAGGATCGTCCTCATCCGCTATTTTCACGCTTCCCTGCAGCTCATGAACATGCTTTTGTTTATTATGGCACAACTCTTCACTCACTCTTGCACCCATATAATTGCTTTGTCTGTTAGCTTCATTATTATTATAGTTGTTATATCTCATTCTATAAGCCAAACTAATCACTCCTTATCATATTATTCCTCGAATCATTTACGATCTCAGTTAAAATGCTATGCTTTGCATCCAATATATAAATATGATAATTTGAGCTGATTGGTGTCACTTTAAGAAACAATTTGTGTTATTTCATCTAACCTTGCACCATTATTTTATCATGATGGCGGAACTAGTCAGCAACAATGTTCTTCAGCCATTTCTTCTTACGATATCGAAGGTAGCCAAAGACCAGCTTGTATACTTCCTCCATAGTGATCATTGCATAGACAATATAGATTGGAAGATGCAGAATAAGTCCTCCCAGTACAGCCATAGGTATTCCGATCAGCCAAACACTACTTACATCAAGGAATAATGCTGCTTTTGTATCGCCGCCACTTCTGAGGATCGCAACGATAATCAAACAGTTCAGCATTCGAATTGGTGTATACAATGCAAAGGTTATGATGCAGAAGCGAATGTATTGGTTTACGGTAGCTGACATATCGAAGATACTGATTACCGGCTCTTTGACGAGTATCACAATAACAGCACCTACAATAGACAGGCCAAATAATAATACCATATAGTACTTTGCATGTTTTTCTGCCTCTTCGAGCTTATCGGCACCCAGTTCATTTCCTAAAATAACCGCTGCTGCATTACAGATGCCAAAGAACAATACTAAAGCGACCTGCTCTACGGTTCCGGTAATCGTAATTGCGGCGGCAGCAGCATCTCCCATTCTTCCGTAAACAAGGGAATACATGGTGACACCCAGTCCCCACATAAACTCATTTGCAATAACCGGTGATGCTGTACCCAGATATTTATATACGAAGGAACGATGAAGGAAGGCAACCCCATTCTCTTTGGCTTTCACATACTTGGTATGTACAAAATCTCCTACGCCTCCATCTCCTGCTTTATGCAGATATACGATTGTCAACAATGCACTCACTTCAACAATACGTGCAAGCAAGGTGGCAATCGCTGCGCCAGCGACACCTAATTCAGGCATACCAAGCTTACCGAAGATAAGTCCATAGTTAAAGACCAC
>JAGFXQ010000006.1 GCA_017861355.1 Bacillota bacterium | reverse complement strand
TCTCTTTGCCATCCGGATTATATACCGGTGTCTCTTCACTCATATGATAGCAGGTATCGCCAATTGCAAAATGAGGACCGGTCTTCTCTGCAATCAATACAGGCAAACGAGGTGCTATATCGAATTTCTTGCCCATCATATAGGCAGTGGTATTCGTTCCGATTGCAAATTCACCTAACGGCAGATAATCATGATTATATAAAAGATTCTCTTTAATAAAGCTTTGGTTCTTCTCTTCGGTCTCAAAATTGGAGCAGGCATATTCTTTCACCAAACCATCGATAAACTTCAGTTCCATATCCTTATATTCCAGGTCATGAAGATAAATCTTCGGCCATTGGTACCACGCAGCACAGGGGAGGTGAACACCTCACCTACCGGAATATTAACATCTGCGACACAGTTCTCAAAAATCGACTCCTTGGTGTTATCCTTTAGTTCATAGAGCTTAACTTTTATGTCCGTCCGGTTCTTGCCTGCACCTAGGATATGAACATAGTCACCCTTGTCCAAAGCATCAATGATTTTCTGCTGGATGATCTGATAATTGCCACTATCCAATGTATTTACTTTTACCGTCTCGGCAAAGATAGCATTAAAATCAGCTCCGATCTCCGGAACCGGATAAGAGATAATTGTAAAGGATATCTCGTTCAGTTTTAAGAATTCATTTCGCAGTAAGCTTTCATCGTTATTGAATTCGACATATAGCTTCTGCTGACGTTTATCCAACTTTACCGCTTCCTTCTTATCCTCGGGAGCAAATAACTCCTCGCCAAATACTTCGATTACTGCCGGACCGGCATATAGATTAGCCTTCTCCTTATATTGCTCAAAGGCTTGTCTCAGACTCTCCAACTTTCTTTCCTTAAATGCTTTATCAAAGAAAAGACCGATATCAAAACGATGGTCATAATCATATTGCTTATTCGGGCTGGTTGCGTGATACCCGATTTTCAGATGCTGCAGTTTATTCACTGCATTATAAGCAGCACGATAAATTGTAGGCTCCAGACCCATTTTTCTAAAATTATTGATTGCACAACGAACCATTCTCTCATAGCCCAGCTGATATCGAATATTGACATAAGCCTTTTTACTCATATCAAGGCGGTTATTAATAAAGCCCCTGCGATACCCTTCTGTATAGGTATCCGCCATTTCCTGTATCTGACTTTGGGGAAGCGAGTTGAGGAACTCCGCTGTTTTTAGCTCATTCACTGTGATAAACTCCCCATATTGGTACAGGTAGCGCAAATCAGTCAGATCCGATTCCATAATAATATCCGTAGCAAAGCTTAGCTCCGGATCAACAAGATCACGAACACGATTTTCTACCAGTACCTCGCAGTAATCGCTCATGAAATCATAAACTGCACGTTTTACATCCTTATAGGTATATTCATCCTCTTCCTCGAAGTAATTATAGATTTCGATTAGTAATTCAAGAAATACTGTTATCTCATAAAGTCGCCCTTCATAGGCATAGAGAATGATACTTCTTAGCTCTGTAGTTAAGAAAGATAACAGTTTGCCAAACTTTTCTCCAAACTTCTCACAGGCATAGGATGGGTTCGCATAGCTGAAACAATAATTATCACCAATAATGTCTTCATAAAGTGCATGATTTAAGCCCTGCATTTCCGTCAGTGAAAGCATCGACAGACGATTCTCCATAGCCATGGAAGCCACGTTCTTAACCATCCGTACGAAAGCTGACATTTTATGAAAATAAGTCCGATAGGGCTCTCTGACACTCTCCTCATTCTCCATCAGAGTGATCCTCTCGATTGCCAGATCATATCTTTCTTTTATTGCTTCATTCTGTTCTCCAAATAAGATATTATAGTTCATTCTCTATCCTCCAATTCATGATAATAAGTCTCTGTTAAAGACCAAGAGACTTCTCCACTTATTATTACTTGTTCTTTTATGTGCTTAACTTCCAAATCCGATAATACAAGTTATCAGAAGTTGCTTTTTACTTCTGATAAAAGGTGCACTATTAGCACCGTGCATCTCGATTATAGAAATTGATTTATATTCCTATAATATATATCACCAGCATTAATATAATCATAATTCCGTTCAACGTTGCTCCGGCGATCGGAAACCGATAAAAGATATCTTTCTTCTTAAAGGCTTTGTAGGAAAGAACAAAACCCAGGATGGATAACGCCAATAGTCCAATTCCGACAACCCCGACAATCATATTGCTCTGCCCGCGGCGAAGCCCGGATATCATACTAAGTGCAAATAACCCCAGGACCGATACAATTCCGATGATCATAGAGCTTATTCCTAGCTTTGTATGCCTTCTTCCGGAGAAATGAATCATATCCTTATTTCTTTTCATACGCATATCTACTTCCCCCTTTTCCCTCTTTTCTTATGGGTCCTTCTAAGATAAATTGCATGGCTGATGGCAAAAATAATATATCCAACCACGCCTCCTAAAGTATTAAGAAAAATATCATCCACGTCAAATATACCAACCTTAAGAAACAACTGAATCACCTCAACCATGAGACTGAATAAGATCGACAAAAACATAATCTTAAAAAAACCCCGATATTTCTTCTTGATGAGTGGAAGTAGAAATCCATAGGGTGCAAAGGCCAGAACATTTCCCAACACATTTACAACAAAGGATTCAATACCCAGTTGGTGGCGATACTGTATAAAACGCCTTATCTCCTTGAATAAGACAAGGTTATAGCGGTAGCCCTCTGTCGTATAGCTTCTACCATAATGCTCACTGAAGAACAAAAAATAAGACAACAAAATAATATATAAATAAAACAAAAGCCAACCGGCTCTCTTAAAATGCTTTTTCGTACTTTCCTTCAATTCTTTTCTCCATCTTCTATATTTTTCTAAATAGATTACACCAAACAAATGTAAAATATGCATTTTCCTAAGATTGAGTAATTTTCCAATAATATCAAATCCCATTGCAGACAATTACTATTATAAATCAAATGCAAACCCTAGTAAAGTATAATATACCACCGAAAATTTGGGGAAAAGGCAATTTAAGTATTCTATATTTTCGTCCCTTATTTTGGTAGATTTCAATCCGAAAATTTGATAATATATACATAGATAATCGATTAATAATTTTTGGGATATAATAAGGTAACGATGTCCGTCAACTTATTGATGAAAGGATTGTTAGGTGGAGCAAATGAAGACATTCGAAGAGTTGTACTATGAGATTTTAGTAAGAACCCTAAAAGAAAAGGATATGAGTTTTCTTGAGAAACTTGAACTATATGACACCCACCAGCTTGATTGCCTACTTCACCCAGAAAAACATCCGGTTGTATGGCATTCCGGAGATTGCAAATGTACAGACGGTGACCATATCTGTGCCCAGGTCTGTCCATTCCATGCGATCCATCCGGGTGAGTCGGGAGAAATCGTAATTGATGAGGAGCTTTGTGCGGGCTGTTCTATCTGTATTCAGGAATGCCGTGCCAAGAACCTGACCAGCAGTAAGGATGTCGTCCCTGCGCTACAGGCAATCCGAGCACATAAAGGGTTAGTCTATGCTTTGGTTGCTCCGGCATTCTTAGGTCAGTTTACAAGCGAAGTAACTCCCGGCAAGCTACGAAGTGCTCTAAAGGCGGTAGGTTTTGACGGAATGATTGAAGTTGCTCTTTTTGCTGATATTCTTACTTTAAAGGAAGCGTTGGAATTTGATAAGAACATTCAGAATGAAGGTGACTATCAGTTAACCAGTTGCTGTTGCCCCATGTGGATTGCAATGATACGAAAGATCTATCAGGAGCTGATGCCCCATGTTCCACCGGCTGTATCTCCAATGATCGCAAGTGGTCGTGCAGTAAAAGTGATGCATCCGGATGCTCTGACCATTTTTATCGGCCCCTGTCTTGCGAAGAAGGCAGAAGCCAGAGAAAAGGATGTCGCAGGAGCGGTTGACTTTGTACTTACCTTTCAGGAGGTACAGGATATTTTCAATGTGATGGAGATTGATCCTGCAAAGATGGAGGAAAGCGATAAAGATCATTCCTCCCGCGCAGGTAGAATCTATGCACATACCGGAGGCGTCAGTGAGGCAGTCAGTGCTACCGTAGAACGTCTTAATCCCAAGCGTAAGATTACGATCCATACTCAGCAGGCAGATGGCGTTCCTGCTTGTAAGGCGATGATGAACGACCTTCGCTCCGGCAATACCACGGCAAACTTCTTCGAAGGAATGGGTTGTGTCGGTGGCTGTGTCGGTGGTCCGAGAGTCCTAATTCCCCATGAGATTGGAAGAGAACATGTTGAGGAATATGGAAATGCGGCGCCTTACCCGACTCCGATCGATAACCCTTATGTTATCGAGCTGCTACACCGGCTTGGATTAGATACAGTGGAAAGCCTATTGGAGAAGAGTGATATCTTCACCCGAACCTTCGAATAAAAATCAAAGCTGTAACATGGACTTTCGTATCATGGTTAATTAAAAGAAGAACGGACAACACACTTCCCTCACACACAGGTTGCCGGACAACTCACTACTTTGTATGCCATGATCGTACATAAATGTTCGTCATTGTCATACAAAGCAGCAAGCAGTTCGGCAAACAGTGCATTATGGGAAGCATGTTGTCCGTTCTTCTTTCATATATGTAATTGAACGAAAGTCCAACCAACTTTATTTTCTCACCTAAAAAACAAAGAATAATTAAATATAAGTCGATTCTCAACCGATTAATTTATCATTTTCAAGAATATGATGAATGAGCCAGTCATTTAGAAAGTCTAAAAGTTCAAGAATAACATCCTTTTGCTTCTCATCTACTTCGCTCAGATCATACCCTGAGATCTTCTCAATAAAATCTGCATGCTCTGTCTTATGTGAGAAAAGCTTCTTATATTGAATGCTCATCATATAAGCTTCCTCATGTTCAAAATGTGTAGCAGCATATTCTGCCAATTCACTCAGAATTTCTACGATATAGTCGTACTTATCCGGAATAAATTCATCCATCAAGGTCTCATATGCTTTGTCTGCGATCTCAAATAACTTCTGATGTTCCACGTCAATGCTCTCAATTCCAGTCCGAAATTCGTCTTTAAATACGTACATAATCCCAATTACCTCCTTTGTAATATACCCCGTAAAGTCTTTACTGCTCTGATCCAGATAAATGATAGACATTTTTAATCAAGTATTTAAAAAGCGCTCTCAAAATCCTGTTGGGTTTTGAGAGCACTTTCTCTCTGCAATAAAGTTATATCAATATCATATCTGATTTTGTATTTTCAGTCAAGCAGATCCTACCGAAGCAATCAATCAAGTTATCCAAAGATATATCCTAATCTGTCGCGAATGAACGAAGCAATATTCTAAAGATGACTTCACTGTTATGATTTAGTAAGCTGCAACTGTGAACATCATAGGGGGCATGGTTGCAACATTGCCACTGGCGTCCGTCACTCCGTTATACACCACTTCGATCTTCAAGTTCTCGCCATTGGTCGGTACGCCTGCCAAGCTAATCAATGCAGTAGATCCGGTCACGTTAACGGTATTACTATAGACCAAATATTGATTTGCTACGGAAGTTACCTTAACTGTTAAGGTTCCGGTCACCTGCTCCGAGAAATTCAATCGGATCACATTTCTTGCTGTACTATCAAATGTTACCGGATTGGTTCCTGACAATGTCGGCTTCAGGTTATCCTTTAACAGAACCATCTTCTGGAATGCAATGATTGCAGTATAGCTATTGTTATAGCCAACCACTCCCTTGACATTTACCGGTCGTTCAATGGTTACATTGATGGATCCTTCCTGTACGGTAAGAAGCACCGTAGCTCCATTGTTGGAGGTGTTCTTAGTAACCTGTGCTGATACAATTGTTACTCCGGGAATTGAATAATTGCCTACATTTTGAGCAGTAGCTACATCTAATCGATTCGCAAACTCAAGGCTGATCTGATTCAAATTCGAGGAAGATTGAACGATGGAGTAAGGTCCGGGCAGCTCTGTGGAAGAACCGGATGTATTATTAATCTGAATATCCCTTGTTAAGCTTGGATTCTTGTAACTGTCGTTGACTAATCCATAGTTCAGTGTAAAGGTGTAATTACCAAGGACTGTCATATTACTGATCTTAAGCTTAATTACCTTCTTATCCGCATCATTCGGAATACTGGTATAGTTAATCATGGTACCCGATATGATCTCATCTGTCACCGTAGTCAGTCTGGTGGTGAATACTCCTGTAGGAGCAGTCAAAGCCACTTCCTTGTTGAAGTTTAAGGTAAGAGTGGTAGCTGCCGCATCGTAATCATAGGAAAGCAGAACCGGATTCGTCTTATCAACGGTAAAGTCTATGGTTAATTCTCTGCCGCTCTGTGCCGTTGTATCCGTGGGTATAACATTAAACGAATTCCATAGCAATACCTTAATTGGTATATATCCGGTAAGTGCTGCTTCCGTATCAGGAAGGGTATAATTAACCTTTCTAGGATTCGCAGTATCGACCATACCTATGATCATACTTCCACCCTTAACCTGAATGTAACCGCCGAAGCTGACAGATCGGTCAAAGATCGTTGTAAGGGTATTGTAACCGGTACGAATAATCTGTATCGGAACTGCTTGAGGCTTCGGTGAATTATCCGTACGAAGGAATATCGTCATCGTATAGTTTGCTGGTGAATTACCTGCCTTATCCTTTAACCCGGCTAAAATAACAGAGAAGTTCTTGCCATAATCTGTTGAAGATATCGTTGATAAATTGATGGTTAAGGATTTCTTATCCGTACTAGCAATATAATTCAGTCTGTTGTTCAGAATGCTCAGGGTATTGTTGGATACATTGGATGTACTTCCATACGCCATTGCATTGGATACACTAAGTGTTGTGAAATCCATCGGCTCGGAGAAGTTGATGTTTGCAATCATTCCGGTGTCATCCAGAGTTGTATCAACATATGCTGGAGCATAGGTATCAATAAAGGATAATGTCTTGTAATAGTCCTCTATTGCAACACCTGTTGTGGTCAGTAACTTGTTGGTGAAGTGAATACCATATTCGCCATCAAAGGAGCCGGCAGAAGTAATGGTAAGGGTCTTATTATCCGAGGATAAGACTGCTTTCAATGCTCCCGGGTCTGCAGCAAGTACGCCCTTTGTATTCTTTCTCTGAGTGATCTCAATATTGGAAGAAAGCTTACTTCCGGTATCAATTACCGTGGTAGGATTTACAGCACTGTCAAATACTACCTTAAGCTCTGTTGTGCTGACGATCTCTGCACTTGCTACTGTAGCCTTCGGGCCAATAACTTCAATGATAACTGCATCATTTACAATACTGTCCTTTGCCGCTAAAGCAGTTGCACTTTTGGCCGCGGTTGCTTTCAAAACTACATATCCGGCTTTCTTCGCCGTAATAATACCTTCAGCCGGGTCATCGATACTGATGCACTCCGGATCTCCGTCACTAACTGACCAGAAGGTCTTATAGGTAGAGCTTACGGGAACCATTTGTACATCAAAGTTCATAGTAGAGCCAAGTGCTAACCTATGTGCACCTTTCACCTCCACTGCATTCGAGATACGAATCTCATCTGCGGGAATGGTAACATACACCTTGCAGGTAATTGTCTTGGTTTTCTTCGTAGGATATGTAATGGTACATCTAATTGTGGTATTTCCTCCACTGACCGTGGTTACCAATCCCTTCGTGGACACTTTGGCAACACTTTTATTGGATGAAGACCATTTATAAGTGCTTTTCGCAATTTTATTATTTATCTCGATCTGATAAACCTCTCCCTCGCCAACGAGATCTATTTTGCTATTTGCAAATTTAGGAGTCGCTGCACTGGCAATGCTTGGATTATAATGCCAGAACACCGGTACAATTATCATAAAGACCAGCATCATAATCAATTTTGTATTAAGTATCTTCTTCATTCTTCCTTCCTCCTATTCGTATAATTTCATTCCTAGGTCTCACCTGAGTTAAGAAATAACACACTACTATACATGCTATCATAACACAAAAACCTTGTCAAAACCTTGTCGAATTGATTAATATTTTCTTACATTGTAAATATTGGTATAAAAAGAGTCATTTTCTGTGTCCTGACTCATTTTATACCAAAACTCTTAATCCTCTTCGTGTCATAGGACGGACGTTTGCAAAATACCCTGTCTCTGGACATTACCTGCTCGTATACGTGCTCAATCTGAGAAGCAAATTCCGAAAGTGAATACTTTTCGACCTTTTTGATCGCGTTCTTACTATACTCCGTCGTCTTATCTTCATACAGTATTTGATCCAGTCCGTAATAGAGACCACTTGCATCCGTGAAGCTATATCCGTTTACACCCTGCTCCAGTATATCCTCCAGGCACTTGTCTTCTCTTGCGACAACCGGCAATCCAGATGCCATCGCTTCGATATAAGTGAGTCCCTGTGTCTCGCTCCGGGAAGCACTGACGAACACATCACCCAGCTGATAATAGGAACCGATCGTGTCCCAGGGTCTTGATCCGGTAAATATAAAACGATCTGTCAGCCCCAGCTCCGTTACCATCGCCTGTAGGTTCGCTAAAGCCGGTCCACTTCCAACAATCACAAACTTGACCTCTTTACGACTTGCCATATATTCCGGCATGGCAGCAATGATTTCTTCAATGTTTTTCTCCTGTGAGACTCTGCCAATGTAAAGCATAATTTTATCTTCCGGAGTGATCTGATAGCTTTCCTTCAGTTGCTTTATCTCATCCTTTGAATACTTACTGCGATCAAATTTACTTAAGTCAATTCCGGTTGGTACTACGGATATATCCTTATGAACACTGTAGTTCATCAGCAGCTTCCGGGTCTTCTCCGTCGGAACCACTACTTGCTCAACCGTATTACAGCATACTTTGGTATAGGTTCTGGCAAATGCTTTTGCCCTACGATCCAATGCTGAGAAATGAGTTAAATAGTGAGTATAGTCTTCATAAATTGTATGATAAGTGTGAACCACCGGTAGCCCTAACTCTCTTGCCATAATTCTTCCGAAGATACCAAGCGAAAACTCGGTATGGGTATGGATGATATCCAGATTCAACTTTTTGATAATATGCGCAAGCTTCGGCTGATAGAATAAACCAACCCGCCGTTCTGTGATAAAGATGAAGGGAATACTGGGCACACGAAAAACATTGTGCTCATGCTCCGGTGCTCCCGGTGTCGTAGTGGTGAACACATACACATTATGTCCCCGCTTCTCCAGCTCATTCTTCAACATATATACAGAGGTTGCAACCCCATTAATCTCAGGATAATAGGTCTCTGAAAACAGGCCTATATTCATAATATTTCCCTACCTTTCCCTCAAATGATAAATCCTTACAGCCCATTCCATAATAAATTATTTGATATGAAATGTAAAGTAAATAATCGTAAATCAAGTTACACTACAAATAATAGTATACCCTATTTCCAGTAGAAAAACAAAAAAAGAAAACCTTAAGAAAATCGAAAGACTGCCTCAAAAACTACATTGGCACGGAGTAAAATTGCGCAATTATAGTTATTTTGAAACAGTCTTCTACGTTCAGTAAATTTTCTATACATCGTACACTTAATACAGTTTAATCTCCGGGTCTTGAAGCACTCCATAATAGGAAGGCTTCTTTTGAAGATCTTTATCAAATAACAAAGGGTAGCTGGGAAGATTCGGCTTGTTTAGCCAGGACCTGTCGTCTGTGGTTCCCCAGAAAGTTACACTGGTCAGCTTGATTCCAGCCTCTTTCCACTTCTTAAAATATAGGAATAGTCTCTTGTATCTGGTGGCTTGTGCTTGAAGCTCTTCCTCCGTATTTACATTGTTATCCACATCCAGTTCCGTGACCTGAAGCTCCAGTCCAAGCTTCGCATAGGTTCTGACTGATTCATCGATCATTGTCAGGGAAGGGGAGTCCATCTTAATGTGCGTCTGCATGCCAATACCATCGATCGTACCTTGGGCAATCAGTTTTTTCGCAAGCTTACTGATTTGAACTACCTTCGCTGATTCTTCTGTATTGTAATCATTATAGAACAATTTCGTTCCGGGAGCTGCATATTTTCTTGCATACTCAAAGGCCTTCTCGATATAATCTTCGCCTATCACTTGATACCACATACTCTCCGTACGAAGACCATCCGGTTGTTTATCCCCGGGATTGATCGCTTCGTTCACTACATCCCATGCATAAATGACATCCGGGTAGTTTGTCTGAACGTACTCCATCACCTGGCGAATATAATTTTCCATTCGTTTTAACATCATTTCTCTGGACACAAAGGGTGCATCCGCTTCAAAAGAATATCCCTCTGTAAAGAACCATCTTGGTGTCTGACTATGCCATACCAGAGTATGACCTCTCATCTTCAGCCCGTTCTCCTTCGCAAACTGTAATCCTGCATCTGCTCTGGCAAAGCTGATGGCAGGATTTTCATTATACTTTTGAGGATCTGAGATATTTGTATTGTAGTCCAGTAAAGAATCGGGTTTCATCTCATTTTCCATCGTGAAGCTGTTGAAATTCGTCTTTACCAGTTCCTGAAATGCTTCGTTGGCGACTCCGGCTCCATTCAGAACTGCCCCTACATAGAAAGAATCTCCCCACACATCTTTAATCGTAGCCGTCTTATAGTCAATCGGAACCGCGGTCGGTGATGGTACTTCGGTGGCTACCGGTGTTACCGATATATCTGCTTCCGGTGTCTCAGTTGGGAGGGGATCCACAGTTTCTCGACTGGTATTCGCCCCGCAACCGGTAATAACAAGAACTGTGCACAGTAACATAGAAGTAATTAGAATTGTTTTCCGTCGTAAATACATGATTTCTTCTCCTTTTTTTGAATAAATAATCCTGCGAAGTACTGTTTTCACTCATCTTACAGCACTCCTCCTAAAGGAAAGTATTCTTTATGCGATTTACTATAACAAAATGGATGTTGAGAAACAAATCATATCCCCGACATTTCTTCTCATTTCTTGCTATCATTATCATTGGTAAATGATTCAAGTTTATAGAACTTTTACTTTATTTTTATTAGAAACCGAATTATAATTGAATAATAGTGTATAATGATTTATGCGTTATAAGTATTCTGCCTCCATCCATCACAATATTGGATTTGTAGATGGCACCATGCATAGCATCATGTATGGAACAATACATGGTTATACAGAATATCATACTTATGACACCTTAATCATATAATAATATTAAACGGAAAGGATGATTAGCATATGAAGAAGTTTGGAAAGTTTCTATTTGGTACAATTACTCTAGCATCAGTAGCCGCTGGTGCTTATTATGTTTATAAGAATTATATTAAGAAAGATTCCTCGGATGATTTTGATGATTTCGAAGATGATTTCGAGGATTTTGATACAGAAGAGGACGAGGCAGAAGAGACCAGAGGTTATGTTCCGATTAATCTAACTTCAGAGAGCACGAAAGTGCCCGATGCTGCAGAAGAAGCTCCGGAAGAAGCTTTGGATGAAGTTCTGGACGAGGAAGAAGAAGATCTCCACTAATAATACGCTATTTATTCATGATATAAAGAAGGTTCTTGCAATATAGTTCTGATGCGATCCCACTTTTACGGGGTCATATCAGAAATATACTGCAAGAACCTTTTTTAATCTCCTATCCTCTTTCCTTATTCACTGCGTTCTATTAAGAACTCCTCTAATTCCTGCTTGAAGGTAGCGTCATCTACCGCATAGTAGGTATTTTCTACAACATTATCTCCCTGAGTAAGGCGTACCGTCAGATTACTTCCTACCAACATCGTATATAATGTTCCAAGCTCAGGACTGTTTACCTCAATGGTATAATTCGGATCAATTAAGGAATCATTCCCTTCCATTGTAAATTGGTGACTGTCCATGATGGTATAGAAAGCTTGAATATCTTCTAACTGCGTCAGTGTTATCGAAATATTATTGACATTATCCGATATTGTTACATATTCCGCCTGCTCCGGTGATGCTAGAAATATATCACGGAAGCTATAGGTAGCTACATTATCATTATTACCGGAGATAGTTGCAAATCTCTGGATCTGTCCCGCATCCGCTATATTACTCTCTGTGCCTGCAGCATCCTGTTGTTCTGTCGCTGCGCTATCTGCTAAAGCACTATTATCTGCTAATGCACTACTATCTGCTTCTGCAGCATCCAGAACCTTGCTTTCCTCAATCCCTGAAGTGTCCGCCGTCTCAGCTGTAATTGTATATTGAATATCTTCTTCCCCTTTTTTCATAGCAGTCGATGTATCCGCTGCAGCCGGCGCTTCTTCCGTAGTCGCCATCATTGTGGTATTCTCTTGTTGAGAAGCCGTATACTCCGGCATCGCCTTGTCTTCCGCTTTCTTCATACCAATGGGTCCTTGTTGTACTATATTATATCCGATTGCTACGATAATTACCGCAGCTGCTACACCTGCAAAGCCACGGATGTATCTATTCCACGGGATTATTTTTTTACTAAATTCCTTGGTTTCTGTCTCAGTCTCATTCATATTCCCTTCAGACTGTTCCTTAATTGCTGCTAACGTTCTATTAATTAAATCCTCCGACACACTGATACCGCTTAAATCAAGAGAAGTGTTCAGATGTGATTTGATATTCAGTTCATCATTTTCTATCGTTTCTTTCTGGTTTTTGTTATTATAATTCATCTGAAATCCTCCCTTCTAATATCGTTTTCAGTTTCTGCCGGGCTCGCGAAAGCCTGCTCTTTGCAGTTCCTTCCGCTATGTTCAGTGCCTGAGCAGCCTCAGTGATCGTCATTTCCTGAAAATATACACAAAGCACAACATCTTTATATTTTGCCGGTAAGGAAAGAACTGATTTCTTAATCAATTCCTTCGTATCTTGCTTTTCTACATCATCATAATCAGTCTCGCTGATGATTGCATCCTCCTGGTAGTCCATCATTGGCACCACTCTGCGATTCCAGGCACTCTTTAAGTAATCCTTGCAGGTATTGATGGTAATTCTGATGATCCAGGTCTTGATACTGGAGTTACCTTCAAAGGTCGAAAGCTTTTGATTCACTTTAATGAATACATCTTGGAAAATATCCTCTGCGGTATGAATATCTTTGACATACATATAAGCCGTTCGCAATACATCGTTACCATATTGTCTCATGAGAGTCTCTATATCATACCCAGGTACATTTTCGAAGAGGTCATTCTGCATATCCTTCTGCATCCTGTTATCCCCCTATACTAATACCTATTATTTTTTTATGTCTGCGTCTTACGTCCGTAATCATATAATAGTATACATGTATAGAAAGACGATGTAAACAAGAGGAATGAATAAAACCATCCATTTGTTATCAATACAAGAATTTTCCGTTATGCGGATTTTCGTTCTTTCTCTTCCCTTCTTAACAATTAGACGCGCGTCTGCTAAAAAGCGTTCCATAAATATTCCGCAATTATGTATGAACATTTTGTAAACATTTCATAATAATGGCACTCAGGAGCCTATAAAACGACAAAAAGTTGGGATACCGTATTCACCAGCCAAAAGGTTAATTACTTTGGCATGAATCAACGGTACCCCTACGACTATTCAAGTCATTATAAAAATCAATGTGTTCCTAATCGTCTTAGCAAATTTCCGCAAAACAATCTATACTGATATCACTTCCTGCTCTTTTCTCCGGAAGGTCATGTGATATAAATTTGCATAGATTCCGTTTTGTTTTATTAGTTCCTCATGCGTCCCGGTTTCTTTTATTCCCTCTTCTGTAAGTACCAGGATCTTCTTAGCATTCTTGATAGTAGATAATCGATGTGCAATAACAAAGGTGGTGCGGTTCTTAGCTAACTTCTCCAAGGAATCCTGCACTACCTTTTCACTCTCATTGTCCAACGAGGAGGTAGCTTC
This sequence comes from Bacillota bacterium, assembly GCA_017861355.1. GTDB lineage: Bacteria > Bacillota > Clostridia > Lachnospirales > Lachnospiraceae > Mobilitalea. The sequence goes on along the minus strand of JAGFXQ010000006.1, from coordinate 12,673 downwards.
ATCAAAGATCAGAATCGGAGGATTCTTTAGAAATACTCTTGCGATGCTAAGTCGCTGTTTCTGTCCTCCGGACAGCTTTATTCCACGTTGTCCGATGTATGTATTGTAGCCATCCGGCAGCTCCATAATAAAATCATGGGCATTGGCATTCTTGGCTGCTTTAATTACCTCTTCTTCCGTTGCGTCCAGATTACCATATTGGATATTCTCCATTACCGTACCGGCAAAGAGATAGACCTCCTGCTGTACGATACCGATATTCTTACGAAGGGACCGCAACTTAATATCCCGGATATCTTTCCCGTCAATATGGATGCTGCCCTCTGATACCTCATAGAATCTCGGTATCAGACTGCACATTGTCGTCTTTCCTACACCGGAGGAACCAACCAATGCCATATAATCTCCGGCCTCCACCGTTAGATCAATATTATGAAATACATCACTGCTGGTGTCGTTATACTTGAAGGCAACATTTACAAATTCTATTCTTCCCTCTACCTCACGAAGCTCGATTGCGTGTGGACGATCCACGATATCCGGCATAATCATTAGGATGTCATAGAAACGTTCAAAGCCGGTCATTCCGTTTTGAAAGGTCTCGGTAAAGCTGATCAGTTTCTTCACAGGATCAATTAATGTATTCACATAGAGCAGAAAAGTTAGGAGGTCTGAAATACCGATCACCCCTTTTACGATGAATAGGCTTCCTCCCGCAATCATTGCAATATTAATAAAGGAGGTGAACAAAGTTAACCCGGAATGAAAACCGGCCATATTCCAATAACTGTTACGCTTACTCTCCACGAATCTGGAATTGCTCTCATGAAACTTATCGATCTCCACCTCTTCATTCGCAAAAGACTTAACCACACGGATTCCCGACAGATTATCCTCCACCCTGGCATTAATCTCAGCGATCCGTTCTCTGTTCTTACGGAAGGCTTTATTCATCCTGCCTCTCATATAGTAAGCGAAGGCAAACATCGGAGGCAGAAATGCAAAAATAAGCAAGGTTAAAGGGAGATTAATATTAACCAGGATAACAAACGCTCCGACCACCTTGATGATGGAGATTATAATATCCTCCGGACCATGATGGCATAATTCCGAGATATCAAAGAGATCATTGGTAATGCGAGACATCAGCTGCCCTGTCTTTTGATTATCATAATAATTAAAAGATAGCTTCTGAAAATGTTCAAAGAGATCATTACGCATATTGAATTCCATTCTTGCACCCATAATATGCCCCTGATACGCAATAAAATATGTGCTTACATACTCAAGAACGGCCAAAGCCAGCATGGCAAACAGAAGTCGAAGAATAATCGGCGCTGCCTCACCTATCTCGTACTTCACTAACACCTCATTCGTTATATATCGTACAATCATCGGAAAAATCAGTGATATCCCTGCTGCCAGGAATGCAAACATCATATCACCAAAGAATAATGCTAAATGTGGCCTGTAGTACGAAAAAAGTTTTTTGGTTCTCCCACTCATACTTATTCCCCATTCCTCTTATATTTAGTGTTTCCTATTGTATCAATACTCTGTAATGTTTTTCAAATCCATGGGAACATTTCATTCCCCGTCGTATTCACTACCTGGAAGGCGGAACTGTAATATCCTGATACTCCTTCTCCGTACATACTTCAATTCCGTGCCGAATTAAAAGGTCTGTTGCCATCCCATTACCCGGAACCAAATTCCCGGTGAAGGTACCATCATAGATTAGACCACAACCGCAGGAAGGACTTTTCGACTTCATGATTGCTCGATTGATCCCGAGTGCTTTTGCTATTGCTAAGGTCCTTTCCGCACCCAGAGTAAATTCTGCTGTCCGGTCGGCTCCTTCTTTATTGATTATCTTCTTATCCCCAGATTGGTTCACAATCTCACAGCTGATTCTAGGTGTAGTAAGTCCTCCCAATTGTTCCGGGCACACCGGAATCGCTTTTCCTTGTTGAACAAGCTCCCTAATCTTCTCGTTAGCACTATCTCTTCCATCATATCGGCAGTCAATTCCCGCCAAGCACGCACTTACCAGATACATCTCATTCCCTCCATTCTTAGTTAGAAACTAATTATAGTTTCTTCCTATGAAGATTGAAGTGCCAAATGCACCTTCAGCACTTTAATCCTACGATGTAACAAAAGACTGATTACTCCTTGTTGTCACAATTCATAATCAGCCTATATTCATTATGTCTATTTATTGTTAATAATTACTTTGAAAGTCTGATAGAAAGATCATACATGTATTGGTCAACATCCTTTGTCATCGCCAATGCTTCCTCAATATCATAATCCACATATTCTCCGCCTTTATATCCAACGATACGCTTGCTTGCACCGGCAACCAACAGATCTACCGCTTTTGCACCCATCATGGAAGCATAAACACGGTCTCTGGCGGTAGGACTTCCACCACGCTGTGCATGGCCGATAACGGTTGCTCTGGTCTCCATACCGGTTGCAGCTTCAATTCTCTTCGCCATACCATTGGAATCGCCTACACCTTCAGCATTTACGATGATATAGTGTTTCTTACCCTTTTTACGCTTCTCTATAATGCTATTGATAATTCTCTGCTCATCAAAATCATAGCGTTCTGCAATCAGAATCTCTTCTGCACCATTTGCGATGCCACACCACAGAGCAATAAATCCGGCATGTCTACCCATTACCTCAATAATACTGCATCTTTCATGGGAAGTAGAGGTATCTCTTACCTTATCGATGGTTTCCATCGCTGTATTCACTGCGGTATCAAAACCAATGGAGTAATCTGTACATGCAATATCCAAATCGATGGTTCCCGGAATACCAACAGCATTGATTCCTCTTCTCGCTAATACCTGCGCTCCCCGAAAAGAACCGTCTCCGCCAATAACTACCAAACCATCAATTCCATGCTTTCTGCAAATATCAGCTGCTTTGTCCTGAACCTCAGGCTTCAGCATCTCTAAACAGCGAGCTGTGTACAGAACTGTACCACCTCTCTGAATAATATCGGATACACTTCTGGTATCCATATCTATGATGTCTTCCTCTAACAGTCCTAAGTATCCTCTCATGATACCTTTTACCTGTAACCCTGCTGCCAGACCAGTTCTAACAACTGCTCTGATTGCGGCATTCATACCGGGCGCATCGCCACCACTGGTCAAAACGCCTATCGTTTTTATACTTCCCATTATTATTACCTCCGATTCATCTACAACTAAAGACTACAGTATTCTAATCCATTTTCCCTAGTTTTTCAATACTCTTTTCTGTAATTCGAACATTTTCTTCCTTATAAATCGAATTTAGTTGTTGAATTAGGTCTTTCTCCGCCTTAACATTTCTACTTTTTGGAAGTTTTTTGATACACTTCTCCGATTCACAGAAAATTATCACGCTGTCATTACCATCATACTGTTCTAATAAATGATACAGAGATTGTTCATCGTTCTGGAAGCTCTCAAGATTCGGATATTTAATCCAAACCTCCTGAGGGATACTATCGAACGAAATTATGTCCTGGCAGATCAGCTTCGCTGCTTTCTCTTCTTCTACCGTAACCTTACCTCGGATAAAGATCTTTCGGTCCGGTTCAAGCATGGATTTAAATTTCTCATAGTCCTTCGGGAATATTATAACCTCAACATTACCGAATAAATCCTCTAGTGTGATAAATGCCATCATACTATTGTTTCTGGTTGTCTTTACTGTCTTGGAGGTAATCATACCACCGATAATCTCGGTCCTTCCATCCTCAACCTTGGGTCTGTCGGTCTCTTCGTCTATCGCAAAGTCATTGGAATTGACAGATACATTTTTCTTGATTCTATTCTCATACGCTTCCAGCGGATGCCCACTGACGTAGATGCCCAGTACTTCTTTCTCCAGAGCAAGAAGCTGATCCTTGTTGTATTCCGAAACTTCAGGCATGGACATCTCATAATCATTCTTCTCCTCCTCACCTGCAAAATCAAACAACGTCATTTGCCCGGTTAAGGATTTCTTCTTGTCAGCTGCGATGTCGTCCAATACCTGTACATAGGAAAGCATCAACTGTCTCCGGATCGGATGCAGACTGTCGAATACACCGGCCTTGATAAAGCTTTCCACGGTTCTCTTATTCACCTCTTTGCCGGATAGACGGGTAGCAAAATCTTTCAGATTAAGGAAAAATCCATTCTCCGCGCGTTCTGCCACGATAGCTTCAATGACCGGTTTACCAACTCCCTTGATCGCGGACAAAGCATATCTTATCGCACCCTTCGATACAGTAAATACGGTGTCTCCCTCATTAATATCCGGAGGCAGAATCTCAATACCCATCTGCCTGCAGGTGAAGATATATTCAGAAACCTTGCCAGGGTTATCGATTACCGAGGTCATCAGCGCCGCCATGAATTCAACCGGGTAATAGCTCTTCAGATATGCCGTCTCATAGGAGACTACTGCATAAGCTGCGGCATGGGACTTATTGAAGGCATATTTTGCAAAATCCATCATCTCATCATAGATATGGTTCGCTACTGTTTCCGGAATTCCATTCTTAATACAGCCGGGAACTCCTTCCTCTTCGTTACCGTAGACAAAGCTCTGGCGCTCCTTGATCATGACCGATTCTTTCTTCTTGGACATAGCACGTCGAACCAAGTCACTTCGTCCATAACTATAACCAGCCAGATCACGAACAATTTGCATAACCTGCTCTTGATAAACAATACACCCATAGGTAGGAGAGAGAATTGGCTCTAATTGCGGGCACTCATAGGTGATATGCCCTGCTTCATTCTTTCCCTTAACATACTTAGGGATAAATTCCATTGGGCCCGGACGATATAATGCAATACCGGCAATGATATCCTCCAGATTCCTTGGCTTCAATTCCTTCATGAAGCTCTTCATCCCTGCACTTTCCAATTGGAAGATACCTTCCGTCTTCGCCGAGGAAATTAACTCATAGACCTTTGAGTCATTATAATCAATCTTCTTGATATCGAATCGATCTGTTTTCGATCTCTTCTTATTCACAAGGGCCTCTGCATTCTGGATTACAGTCAAGGTACGCAGACCCAGAAAATCCATTTTAAGCAGTCCAAGCTCTTCGAGCGTAGTCATCGTAAACTGAGTGGTGACGGAATCGTCTGAAGAACGGGAAAGCGGAACGTATTCATCCAGACTTTCCTTACCGATTACAACCCCTGCCGCATGCATCGAGGTATGTCTGGGTAAGCCCTCTAAACGCTTGGACATATTAATCAGATATTTCACTTCATCATTCGTCTCATATAAAGCTTTCAGATCTTTATTGGCGGATAATGCCTTCTCGATGGTAATCCCGAGCTCGGTCGGTATCATCTTCGCTACGGTATCCACCTGAGCATAAGGAAGATCCAAGGCACGACCAACATCACGAATCACGGCTCTTGCTGCCATGGTTCCAAAGGTAACAATCTGAACCACCTTATCCTTGCCATATTTTCTAGTTACATAATCAATTACCTCCTGCCTTCTTTCAAAGCAGAAGTCAATATCAATATCAGGCATGGTAAGTCGTTCCGGATTAAGGAAACGCTCAAACAACAAGCTATACTTAATCGGATCGATGTCAGTGATATGAAGAGCATAGGATACAATGGAACCGGCAGCACTACCACGGCCCGGTCCGACACTGATATTATTATCCCTAGCGTACTTAATAAAATCCCAGGTAATCAGGAAATAATCCACAAAACCCATATTTTGAATTGTCTTTAATTCATAATCCATTCGATCCCATAATTCCTGCGTCACCGGCTGATAGCGTTCCTCTAAGCCCTCATGACAAAGCTTGGTCAGATATTCGAATGCATTATAAGGATCCGGTACCGGATAAACCGGTAATTTATATTCACCAAAGGCAATCGTAACATTGCATCGTTGTGCAATATCATGAGTATTCTCCAGCGCTTCTGCTGCATATGGAAAGAGAGACAGCATCTCCTCGGGCGACTTCAGATAATATTGACCTCCCTCATATCGCATACGATTCTCATCCGTAACCTTCTTCTGAGTCTGAATACAGAGCAAGATATCATGCGGCTGTGCATCCTCTGCGAAGGTATAATGAACATCATTTGTCGCAACCAGCTTAATTCCTGTCTCCGAAGACATGCGAAGAAGTGCCTGATTCACATTCTTCTGCTCCTCCATTCCATGGTCTTGAAGCTCCAGGAAGAAATTATTCTCGCCGAAGACACTCTGTAGCCGCTTAGCAACCTGCTTTGCTTCCGCATAAAAGCCTCTTCTTAGGTTCGTGGCAACTTCACCGCCGAGACAGGCACTGAGTGCAATGATTCCTTCATGGTATTGCTCCAGAAGCTCATAATCAATACGCGGTTTATAATAAAATCCATCCAGAAAACCTCTGGAGACAATTTTCATCAAGTTCTGATAGCCGACATTATTCTCGGCTAACAATACCAAATGGTAATAGCGTTCCTCGGAAGCACCAAGCTCCCGGTCCAGTCTTGAATTCGGAGCAACATAAACCTCACAACCGATTACCGGTCGAATCCCTTCCGCGACACATGCTTTATAAAAATCAATTACGCCATACATAACTCCATGGTCTGTAATTGCTATACTATCCATCCCAAGCTCTTTGGCGCGATGCACCATCTCTTTGATCTTACCGGAACCGTCCAGTAGGCTGTATTCCGTATGTAAATGTAAATGAGTAAAATTCATGTTCAACCCCCTTCCTCACATTCTATTCTATATATAGAAGATCTAATAAACATAATAGCATATACAAGGTTCAAATTCGTGTCATCAATAAAAAGTTATATGAACTTCTTTGAGTTAGATTTGTACCCAGTGCCCAAGCGCACTATGATTACGCAGGCACAATCTATAAAAGTGAATTATGCACTTTATAATTCACAATATAATAATATTCCACCCAAGAAAACTTGTCAATCATACGGATGCTTATTCATATCAGAATGCTCACTGTATTATTCTTGTTTCACCCCTGATACATTAAAGGTGCTGCCTTGAGTTCTCAGTCTCATCAGCAACACCTCTGTTATTTAATTTATGTTAAATTATGATTATTTCATGATTTTACCAGTTTCTTTTCGGTCGATCCGGATCCAGAACATCCCTCGGATTAAACAGATCCATTAGCCGCTCCGGATATTCTATCATAGCCTGTCCATCAATCGGTCGTCGTGTCATTCTAACATAATCTTTCTTAATATGCATCCAGGGCTTACTATATACTCCCAAGAATACATTGAAACCGCTTTTCTTAAGAAAATGATACTTATCACTGGAGTAGGTACCTAAGGTAGTCTCAAAATCAACTCCAAAGGGGAATACTAAAACATCACTTCCCCCAATCAGAGGTGCGACCTCCTTCAGCCAACGATTGGTGTCTCTCTTCAGGAATGCAAGGTCAATCTCCTGAAGATTCTTATGCCCCCAGCCATGAGATGCAAATTCCCAACCATCCGCCTTTAATGCCTTGGCTACTTCTGTTACCTGCTTCACATCCTCATCATAAGTCGGTGATTTCGGATCATTCGTACGATAACCTAGTATCCCTTCATATCCGGTTAGTGCCAGCAAGCCCTTTGCTCCCCGATACGAGAAATCCGGATGTTCCTTGACAAAAGCATCCAGAATTGGTACTACATCAAAAAGCCCATTCACCTTTGTTCCATCATCTAAGATCATTTCACAGGTAGGTGCTCCGTTTTCATCCAGAACAATCCGTGAGGAAAACCCATCCTGATCCATATATTCATAATAGCATACATCATCAACAGAGATAACGAAGGGTTTCTTACCCTCCCTCAGGTAGATATCGCCTTCCTGATATTCCGTTGATCCATCCTCCAAAGTTACCTTCTTGGTTAAATCCGATATATTTACGAGAACATAATTGTCCTCATACATTTTCTGAATTATTTTATTAAATTCTGATACCGTAGCCATGTACATATTATAACCACGAGAATCTCCATCACCATCAAATGCTTTCGAATTATCTGCAATCAGTGAATGGAAAAATATATGATTAATCTTGGTAACAGAATCATAGGAGCCACCCAGTTGTAATAACGTTCCTTTCTCCTTTTCCAGTCGGCTGACTGCATCACTTAGCTCAGGATATACCTGATAATTACCTTCACTGCTTTTATACTCTTTGATGAAGTTAATTGCTCCATCATAATCATAACCTAATGCCAATTGATCTGCCCCGGCGATGATCTCCTGTCGATGAGTAATCTCTTTTTGGAGACGTTCTTGTTCTTCCTGTGCCGCTATTTCCTCCGGAGTCAGCACATTCTCTGCATCCTTTGGATCTTCATTTTTACTATCCTCATCTTTCGGACCCTTGGAATCCGTATCGGATTGCTGGCTGTTGTTCTTCGGTCCCGACTGATCCTGTGCCTTCATTGAAAGATACAAACGATAGGACCCGAATAAGGCAATCAGCACTACAATCTCCAGAATGATAAGCCGAAGAAATCTAGTGGGCTTTCTATTTTTTTGTTTTTCCTGATTATGTCTCGACATCTCAAACCTCTTTTCCCGTGGTACGAAACCCTGGTACAGTACCCCTTTCACTCATAAAAAAGTATAGCACATAATTTTTTATAATTCCTTACGATTCTATTAATTTACATGGTAATTGATATTAATTTACATTCATAAATTTGTAACTATTCAGGCCAGCAGAAATATTTATAAACAGACCGTGAAAGTTTACTTTCAAAGGGATGTTTTTAAATATTTCTATTGGATTAAATTTCAACCTATACTTCCTATATTATTACCTAAAATCAAATAATTAACATTGGTCATTTTTTCTTATTATATATTTGATTATTTTGCACACTTGCTGTACGCACTGCAAAAGGACACAGAATGGCTCTGTGTCCTACTTTTATCACTATTTATAGAATTTCATCAATTATAAGATTATTTACTGCTTAAATACTTCTCGATATTCTCAATAGCCGCCTTTTCATCAGGACCGTCAGCACTAACAACCACTGACTCACCGGCTGAAATACCCATGCTCATCATACCCATTATACTTTTCGCATTCACGCGTTTATCTTCACTGGCAACGTAAATACTGCATTCATACTGGCTTGCAACTTGGACAAGCAATGCAACTGGTCTGGCTTCTAAGCCGGTAGGGATGTTAATTACAATTTCCTTAGTTATCATGACTATTTTCCTCCTTATGCTCTCGCAATTGATCTGCTATCATACTTAGCCTTCGCAATCTATGGTTAACACCAGATTTACCAATCGGCGGCAACAGCATCGCACCGAGCTCCTTTAATGAAGCCTCAGGATATTCGATTCGTAATCTTGCGATATCCTCCAACCCATCTGCAAGGTCCCCCAACCCAACAGTGTCTCTGATATAAAAGATATCTTCCATCTGTTTGGATGCAGCGGTAACGGTCTTATTAATATTCGCCGCTTCGCAATTAACCTGTCGATTAATGGAATTGCGCATTTCCTTCAGTATTCTCACATTCTCCAGATTCATCAAGGCAATGTGTGCCTCCATGACATTCAGAAGATCAACAATCTGAGAGCCTTCCTTAATATAAACTACGTAATTCTTCTTACGGATTACTATTTTTGCGTCAATCGAAAAAGTCTGTATCATATCCTGTAACTGTTCCGCTTTTTCATGATCCGAGATAACAATCTCCAGATGATAGGCTTTCTTCGGATCGCTCATCGAACCCGATGATAAGAATGCTCCTCGAATGAATGCCCTCTTGCAGCAGGCGTTTTGCGTAATTAGCTGACTTGCTAAGCCAATTCGCTCACTATGAACCACCGGATTATTTTCCTTCCCAGGTAAATATTCACGAAGTGGCAGTTTGGCTGCCTGAAGTATTCTCTTGACATCTTCGCTATTACGTATTATCAGAATATAGATACTACTCTTATTCAAGCTAGAACTAGTTTTTACTGAAACATCACTATTTATATTAAATGTTTTTCGGATTAATGTAAAGTACTTTCTTGCAACAACCAGATTTTCCGTTTGCAATTTTAAGTAAAAGCTTTTCCCCGAATATATAATATGCCCTTCATAGGACAAAATAGCTGATAATTCAGCCAACCTGCAATGTCTTGCACTGCTTAACTGTAAGGAAAGTTCTTCCTTCACATCCGATGAAAATGACATATGAACCTCCAACTATTTAAGCATCACGATCAATATCCCTATGCTCAATTTTTAACCCATACTCCGTCTTCCGAAGTCTCTCACCCAACTCATTTACAAGAGTTACGGAGCGATGTTTGCCCCCGGTACAACCGATGCTTACTACCAGCTGATTCTTACCCTCATCAATATAATGAGGAATCAAAAACAATAACATGTCCTCTAATTTATCCAAAAATTGCACAGCTGTCTCAGATTCCATAACAAAGCTTTTTACTTCTGATTCATTGCCGGTTTTCGCTTTTAGTTCCGGTATATAGAAGGGATTTGGCAAAAATCTTACATCATAAACCAAATCTGAATCTACCGGAATACCATATTTGAATCCAAAGGAAAGTATCGTGACGAAGAAATTACTGAACTTCTGATCCTCCTGGTAGATCTTGTTGATCTGTGCTTTCAGTTCTCTGGTCAGGAGATGGCTGGTATCAATAATAACATCCGCTCTTTTACGCAAAAAGGCCAGTCGTTCCTTCTCCAGTGCAATTCCTTTCTCAACCCGGTCTGCACCGGATAACGGATGGCTTCTCCTGGTTTCTTTGTATCGCTTAACCAATACCTCCGGAGTACAATCCAGAAATAAAATCTCGTAATTCAGATCGGAGCGTTTCATATCGCTGAGTACTGAATCCAGTTCCTTAAGTGCCTGCCCGCTACGGATATCCAGTCCCAGGGCCACCCTGTTCTGGTTCCCCTGCATAATGAGCCGGGCAAACTTCTTCACTAATGGAATGGGCAGATTATCTACACAAAAATATCCGATATCCTCCAGCATTTTTAATGCAGAGCTTTTTCCTGCTCCTGACATTCCGGTTACTATCACAAATCTCATATGCCCATCTCCTAACGATTGCTATGGATAAAGCTTCATAGCTTCACCGAGAAACTTTACTTCCGGTTCTAATTGTACACCAAACTTCTCGTCCACAATTCGGATGACATCACGAATCACAGAGAGAAAATCCTCTGCCGTTGCATTGTCTTTATTAATAACAAATCCACAGTGTTTCTCCGATACCGCTGCTCCACCGACCTGGTAACCACGAAGTCCTGCATCATTGATCAATTTTCCTGCAAAATAACCGACCGGTCTCTTAAAAGTACTACCGGCGCTGTATTTATCCAGAGGCTGCTTCTCGCGCCTCTGCGCATTCAATTCATTCATTTTCTGGCGTATGAGCTGCTCCTCACCTCTCGATAATCGGATATCCGCTTCCAGAAGAATATAATTTTCCTTCTGCAAGATACTAGTCCTATATCCAAGCTCCAATTCATCCAAGGTCAGCTCTTTCACATTTCCTTCTTCGTCCATAACTCTGGCTCCGGTAAGGCACTGCTTCATCTCACCGTCATAAGCTCCTGCATTCATTGTAACTGCGCCGCCCAGAGTTCCCGGAATTCCAGAAGCAAATTCAAAACCAGTCAGGCTTTGATCTGCTGCCACGTTGGCTAGTCTGGCAAGAAGTATACCGGCTTGAGCCGTGATTGTCTCCTCGTTAACCCAAGCTCTAGAGAACTCATCACCCAATTGAAGAATCACACCCCGGTATCCAAGATCAGAAACCAAAAGGTTACTGCCATTTCCCATGATGTAGTAGGGCATGTTTTCGTTCTTACATAAGCAAACCACTGCCTTCAATTCTTCTACATCGGTTGGTGTGATATAAAAATCCGCCTTTCCCCCGATGTGTAAGGAAGTATGATATTCCATCGGTTCGTCTAGCCGGATGTGCTCCTTTGGTGCTGTAAGAATTAACTTACGATAAAATAAATCCTCCAATGAGTTCACCTACTTTATTCATTCTATTAATTAGTTTATGCCATTCCAAACCTTAAGATGTCTATAGGATAAGCTTTGCTGCTCCATAGATTCCTGCATCGTTTCCAAGGGTTGCAAGCTTGAATTCCTTATCCTTCAAAGAATCAATTACATATTTATTGTAATGCTTCTTCACTGTCTCGGTAATAATTTCACCAGCCTTGGATACACCGCCGCCGATAACAAAAGCCTCCGGATCTACGACCTGTGCGATATGAGCCATCGCAAGTCCAAGATAATAGCAAGCCTTGTCAACCACAGCAAGTGCCAGCTTATCTCCTGCTTTCGCATGATCAAATACCATTTTCGCACTGATATCTTCCTTACCGCGAAGAGAGGAAGCCTCGTCTGATTCTGCTAAAAACTTCTTCGCCAGTCTGACAATACCGGTTGCCGATGCGTACTGTTCAAGACAACCCTGTTTCTTACATCCACAGCTACTTGTCTCTTCTTCGTTGACGAGAATATGTCCAATCTCTCCTGCTGCACCGTTACTGCCGGATAAGATATGACCGTTCAGAATGATTCCACCACCAACACCGGTTCCCAGAGTAGCAAGAACGAGGCTCTTATATCCTTTGCCTCCGCCCATCCAG
>JAGFXQ010000320.1 GCA_017861355.1 Bacillota bacterium | reverse complement strand
CGCAGTGTTTCGAGTGCCTGACTCCAGGTGATACCCTGTACTGTCTCGCGGCAGATAATAATCATACGATCAAAGCATCGATCCATCCGCTCCTCTATGCTAATCTCTCTTCTTGGATGAGTTATCTCCCAGCGTCCCGTAGTCATCGCCTTCGCACGGACCGATACTCGTTGCTTGAGCGACGCTTTCCCTAGCTTCTCCTTGTTCAACCATTGACGAACCGGTGCATAGCTGTCTGCACACACCAGACCCTTCTCCGCTAGCGATAGTAAGGTATCATAAGGTGAGACATCACCTTCCAGTAAGCCACTCAGTCTCTGGGGGAAGCTTGCCCCACGTCTCAGTAAAGCTTCATAGGCTTTCTGTTCGTTCCCCTCTAAGTTCTCCAATGTATCCAGTAAATCAGCCTGCCAATCAATATCCTCATAACGATGGAAGCTAATTCCTTCTTCACCCATGAGTTGCCAGAAGTAGTTGCCTCCTGCAAGAAGTGTATCGAGTAATTCCGGTCGGTACCTCGTCACTCTTGTAGGAATGATTACACTCTCCCAATACGTGGCTGGATAATACATATCCGAATACTGCTTTAATACTGCCTCCAACTGATCTGCCGGTGCGGCAGCTCGATAAATTCGACTTGCTAAGAGGGCTGCATAGCGCTCCGAGGGTAAAGTAATAATCTGGGCCCTTCTGCTTCGGATTGTTTCTTTACGAGCACGGTCATAAAGCTCCGAATGATAACACAATCCATCTGCTTCGATTGCTTCTCCTGCCTGACATAATTCCTTCAACAGCTGCTGTGCTTCCTCTTCGCTCCAATAATATCGTTCACAGACCAATTCTGCAGTCTGGGGTCCTCGGTATCGTAACAATCGCAGCACCAGGCTCTTTCTTGCAGCGGTATCCCCCTCTTCGAGAGCAGCTTGGTATTTCTTTAATTGCTCCGCTGCAATCCATAAGCCGGGCTCGATATAGCAGGCTTGACCACGTCTTGCTAAGTTCTCCAACCATTCAATCGGTACCTCAAGTTCTCCAGCAATTAGGTCTCCTTCCATCATCAGTAAGGAGTGCAGCTGCTTCTCATCCTCCGGCAGTCGTCTACGTTCCGATACTCTTGCCAGATGCTCTGCCTCCGGTGCAATCATTGTCACATCCTTCAAGGCGTCCTCTGTGGCCCGGTGGATTCCCATCGGTGTCGGAGAATAATCATACATGTTGGCTGCTTCCGTCTGCTGACGAAGTAGAAATGACATAGGGGAAGGAGTATCCACGAACAACTCTAATACCTGAATACTACCGGAGCGAATCCCATTCAATACATATTCCAATCCCGGCAGATCCCAGTAATCCTCAAGACATTCCCGCTTTGTCTCACGTATCAATGGATGTTCACCATATCTTATCAGAGCTTCCAGCATCTCAGCACTTCTCATTCGTTGAACCCATAATGGCTGACGTCCGGCTTTGCGCACCCCCATCATCAGGGCATGTGCAGTATTGTATCGAAAATTCATATTAAACAAAGGTGTAACAGGAAGGATTGCCTCCAAAATCGGTCTTGCATCCAAGGTCCGAAGTTCATGAAGCAATCCCTCCGGAATCTCCTCTTCTCCATAAGGGAACAAGAGGAAACCGTCATCATCTTCGACATAACTGATATTGGCATGGATATGCTTTTTGGCCGCCTCCAACGTCAATATCGCCAGCGGAGAATTGATCTGTTTTCCAAAGACAGAGTGAACCATCATTTGCTGGTTCCCTGTCTCATCACGAAAATGCTCCACCAGAATTGTCCGATCATCCGGTAATATTCCGGTTGCTTCAATCTGTCGTTTGATATAATCCTCCGCACCGGATACTGCTTCCTCATCCAACCCCAGCTCACGAAGTTCTTTACTTAAGGTTCCCATCTCATTTGCGATTGCCAGTCTGCGCAGAATTGCTCCGAATGCTTGTCCGGTCTTCAGTCTGCGGCCTTTCATATCACCTTTCCAGAAAGGTAATCTTGCACCATAGACATTGGATTGTGCAACTAATACCGAATCCTTCTGTATCTTGGTAATCTGCCAGGCAAAGGTTCCAAGCAGAAAACGGTCACCAATTCTGGATTCAAAGACAAATTCTTCATCCAGTTCGCCTAACTTAACCCCGCTTTCCGTCTTCACTGCATATAAGCCCTTATCCGGAATCGTTCCACTGGCTGATACTGCAAGCATACGGCTATAGGGATCACCATCCACTCGTTCGTTGATACGGTCATAAAGAATACGAGGCCGAACCGGAATATTACGGTCATGCTCATAGTCTCCGGCCAGCATACCAAGAACTGACTTTACATCCTCTTTTGTCACTTCACGAAACGGATAAGCCCGGGGCAGCAGCTCCAGAACCTCGTTCAACTCATACCCATCTCCGGTCGCCATTGAGACCAGATGCTGTGCCAATACATCAAGACATAGCTTCGGAGGGTTGGAATGTTCTATGCCACCTTCTCTTACCACCTCTGCAGTCATACCGCTATAGAGACCTTCCGCAGCTGTCCTCGGAAAGATATGCATGACGCTCGTTCGATTCGGATTATGACCTGCTCGACCTAATCGTTGCATCGTACTGGAGATGGACCTGGGGCATCCAATCTGGAATACCTGTTCAATATCACCCACATCAATTCCCAGTTCCATCGAGGAGGTTGCACATAACATCCGAAGAGTCCCGGCGCGAAGAGAAGTCTCTACTTCAAACCTTTGCTCCTTGGATAAGCTTCCATGATGGGTTCTTGCAAAGCCATCTCCCGCAATCAGATTCACGAAATAAGCCAGCTTTTCTGCATATGCTCTCCCTTCAACAAAGGCAATTGTACTCTTTGAATCCTTGCACTGCGCATAGACTGCTCTGGCTACCTCCTGCCATATCGGATCTTTAATTCCGCTTTGTCTGTCCGGAATCGGGCTGGTAATCTCTATCCGGATATCCTTATGCATCTTCGGTGCCACGATGGTAACCGGATCCGGAGACAGATAGCTTGCCGCATCACATAAGGGTTCAATCGTAGCGGATAAGCCGATCCGTTGAAGTGGCTGAGAACATAGCTTGTCCAGCCTTGCGATAGAAAGCATCAGATGTGCGCCTCGCTTCGAATCAATCAGGGCATGGAGCTCATCAATAATGATTGCCTTTGCAGTATGCAGGATCGATTGTCCTGATTTACTAGTCAGCATCAGATATAAAGATTCCGGAGTTGTGATTAAGATATGAGGTGGCTTTTTAATCATCTGCCTGCGCTCACTCTGGGTAGTGTCACCGGTCCGGATTGCTACATTTAAGCTTGGTGGTAACTCCTGCTCATAATCACCCGAATGCAGTTCCTCTTCATAGATACCCTCGAGGGGTCTCTTCAGATTCTCTCGGATATCACCTGCCAGAGACTTCAGCGGAGATACATAGATTAGCTGAAGTTCTTGCTCCAGGGTACCTACTCTGGCCTCCGTCTTCAGCCGATCAATGAATACTAAGAATGCGGATAAGGTCTTACCTGTTCCGGTCGGTGCCGATACCAGTGTATGAGAACCCGCAGCGATTGCAGGCCAGGCATCCTCCTGCACCTGTGTCGGTGAACCCAGAGCACGGCTGAACCAATTTCTTGTATAGGGATGGAATATAGTAAGTGAATTCACCCTCCACAGCTCCTTTCCATTCGAGAACCAATATGTTTTAACTTTACTGATTCACTTTAACTGTTTTTACTGATATAAATCCTTAGTGCCTTTAATAACACCAGCAATACATAGATGGCTAAGACAATTAATACAACCTGCAATATTGGCATTAGAACTGCATAGAGCGATATCATTGAATACATAAAGCTACCTCCAATGTTTATTTAATAATAGAAATACTTACTTGTTATTATATTATGAATATAGAGCCTATTCATTATCTTTGCTATGATTTCTTATATTATATCCTATCCAGTATAAAGTATCTACCATATTCTTCCTACGTTATATAGTTCTGGTATCGTATGATGGTTTTAGTAGAAAAGCAGATACCACTCTTTAAAGAAAAATGCCTCACAAAGAGAAAACCTCTACGTGAAGCAAGCTATTCTTATCTACCGATAAATTATTCCTAGTATATATTATCATTGCAAACTCAA
>JAGFXQ010000319.1 GCA_017861355.1 Bacillota bacterium | reverse complement strand
ACGATGTTGAATTCCTGTGCAGAGGGTATGGCAGTCGTAAATATTGACAATGGTTTTGGCGCAGGATATATCGCAACTCAGATCAATAAGTTGGGGGGTGAGTAGTATGCATATGTCAGATGCATTATTATCTGTAGCGGTGGGAACTACGATGAATGTTGTCTCTACCGGGACCATAGGCTATAGTGTCTCCAGGATAAAGAAATATGAGCCGGAAGAGAATAAGATTCCGATGATGGGTGTCATGGGAGCTTTTATCTTTGCAGCGCAAATGATTAATTTCACGATACCGGTTACCGGTTCCAGTGGACATATCGGAGGAGGCATACTATTAGCAGCACTGCTTGGTCCCTTTCCTGCAGTAATCACATTGGCATCCGTATTGCTGATACAGTGTCTTTTCTTTGCAGACGGAGGGTTACTTGCCTTGGGCTGCAATATATTCAACATGGCAATTATACCCTGTCTGATCGCATATCCAATCCTATATAAGAGGATTCTGCGAAGCAAGCTCACGCCGAAGAGAATCACAATTGCGACAATCCTATCTGTTATTGTCGGCCTTCAGCTGGGAGCCTTTGGCGTAGTTCTGGAGACATTGGTTTCCGGGGTCACAGAGCTTCCTTTTGGGGCTTTTGTGGTGTTGATGCAACCAATTCATCTTGCAATCGGAATAGTAGAAGGTGTGGTATCAGCAGCAGTCCTGTGCTTTATCTATCGTACCCGTAAGGATATTCTTGAAAATGCGCTTGGAGTGCAAAATACTCCAAAGCTTCATATGAAACGGGTATATGTAGGGATTCTGATCGTAGCGATCTTTCTGGGAGGCTTTGTGTCGTGGTTTGCATCTTCCAAGCCGGATGGTTTGGAGTGGGCGATTCAAAAAGTAACGAATGAAGAAGAGCTAACTATAGATTCTGAAGTCCATAATGAATTACAACAAATTCAGAATGCCACAGCTCTACTTCCGGATTATTCAGTCAAATCAGTGAAACCGATAAGGGAAAATGTCTCCACCGGATTATCCGGAGTGATCGGAGGATGTATCACCTTATTTGCTGTTACAGCTTTTGGAACGATCATTATGTTGATTAAAAAAAGAAAGTAAGAGACTATGTCAGAAATTAAAAAATCGATCAATCGAATATCCAATTTGGAAGAACTGACTTATCGTGATACAGTCATCCATCGCCTTCCACCGGTAATCAAGCTGCTTATGACAGTTATTTTTCTTGTAACGGTGATCTCCTTCGGATCGGAGCAGGTAAGCGGATTATTCCCTTTCCTTCTCTATCCAGTCCTATTGATGACTGTTGCTGAGATACCGATGAGGCCACTGCTCACAAGGCTTCTGATTGCATTGCCTTTCACCTTATTTGCGGGACTCTCCAATATGTTCTTTAGTAAGGAAGCAGCAATGATGCTTGGTGGAATCATCATCACAAAAGGAATGCTGGTCTTTGTATCCATTCTCATCAAGACGATTCTTTCTGTAATGTCCGTATTGATACTGGTCTCAACGACATCAATGAATGATTTACTATACGCGATGCTGTATCTGCATATTCCTACCATAATTGTACTGCAGATCATGATGACCTTTCGTTATCTCAGCGTTCTGGCAGGAGAGATCTCTGTCATGTACCATGCTTATATCCTGAGAGCTCCACGAGAAAAGGGAATAAAGCTGATCGATATGGGACCTTTTTTGGGTCAGTTAATTATTCGAAGCTTTGACCGGGCGGATCGAATCTATCATGCAATGAAATGCCGCGGATTTGAAGGCGGAGTGATATTTTCAGAACACAAGAAGGTACGGACTACTCACTGGCTGGGTTTGATGATCGTGAGTGTTGTACTTTTGATTCTGAGATTTGTTAACCTCAGTGAGCTGATCGGTCAACTGGTGATAGGATAATGGAGGGCAGGAAATGTTAAAGATAGATAACCTGAGTGTAAAATATCAGGATGGAAACCAAGTACTTCGAGGTCTCAGCTTATCGATTGAGAATGGTGAAACCGTTGGGCTCATCGGTGCAAATGGTGCAGGTAAATCAACACTTCTTATGACCTTGGTGGGTATCCTGCTACCCTTGGAAGGAACAATTGAGATCGATGGATTATTGCAGGATAAGAAGAACCTGCGTGAGCTTCGGGAACGAATCGGAGTAGTATTTCAGAATCCGGATGATCAGCTCTTTATGTCCAGTGTCTATGACGATATTGCATTTGGCTTAAGGAATTATGGGATGAGCGAGGAGAATATTAAGCATAAGATAGACTATATTATGAAGGAGCTTGGAGTAGAAAAGCTTCAGAATATGAGCTCGCACAAGTTAAGCGGAGGAGAGAAGAGGATTATTGCAATTGCAACGATTCTTGTTATGGAACCATCCGTAATTGTTTTTGATGAGCCTTCCTCCTTCTTGGATCCGAAAACCAGAAGAAGGTTAATCCATCTGCTTCGCAATGTTCCAATGACAAAGCTGATTGCAACCCATGATTTGGATATGGCCTTGGAGCTTTGCGACAGAGTAATCGTTCTGAAGGACGGACAAGTCTACGCTCAGGGAAATGCAAAGGATATTCTGACGAATCAGAAACTGCTCGAGGAAGCAGGATTGGAGCTGCCTTTTTGTCTGCAGCGGATCGAACTGTAACATGTTCTTATCTCAGGTCGTATACATCAAAAAAATAAGGTTGTGGCAGCTGTAATGCTGTCGCAACCTTATTTTAAAATTAGTACATGTTTCATGAAATATATGCATCTGCTATTCTTCAAGAATTTGATCGGATACCTGGGGGAGAAGACTAACAAATCTTGCTAATGATATCAGGATAATAATCAACCCAGCAAGTATTTCCCAAAAGGCAATATTGACTAATGTAGATTGATTGGTCAACAGACCGGAAAGAGGAGTATAGCTGTCACCGAATATCGTAAATTGCAAAGTACTACAGCGAATAAAATCGGACCATCGGAACAAATCCGAGAGATGCATTGAGCCATCGGTTATGATCGAAGAATCCAAAAAGCAGGCAGACATAAAGATACAAGCAAACCAGAAAATCATTTCAACGATGTTATGTATCAATAATATAATGCTACGTCTGGGACTTTTAATATAAATTCGGTGCTTACCAATGGTATCGAACAAGATAATTCTAACTTGTTTAATAATAATCTCAAAGACTCTCCATATTCCATAGATACTTATCGAATATATTGCAAAGTGATTGTCTGATGTAATCAGATAGAATAAAATAAGGGACATTCCGGCTGCTAAAAATACATGGCAGCTAACCCAGAGGTTAATGAATTTATATAAGGCTGACATTCGTGAATACAATTTGTAATGTTCTTTCTTTTTACTAAGAATTTCTTTTTCCGTACTGTTGGGATGCTTTTTCATTTCTGCTTTTAATTCATCGATCAATGGCTTATAGTCCTCCCATTGATAGCCAATTATTTTCTTATAAATTAGAATTATTACCTCCAGGACGGAAATTACAGATAAGGCTTTTGTGATCAGATCCCAAACCCCAACAATTCCTCCTTCACTGAGTTTAAATGTCTCAACAAAGTCTCTTTTTTTCTTCTGTGCGATCACTAACAGTCCCTCCTATGCTCTGTAAATGTATGAGATTAATCATGAAATAAATAAACTGCATTAATTTAAAGTTTTATCAATCTTAATATCCATACTACCGGAGCGGAAGCCTTCCAGATCCAGTGTGATGTAAAGAAAGCCAAGCTCCTTCAACCGGACAAGTATCTGCTCCTGATACTCCAGGAATTTGCCGAAATCCTTCTTGTCTATCTCAATTCTAATAATATCCTGATGTAAACGAAGACGAACATTATAGAAGTCTAAAGTCTTGATAAATTGTTCTCCCTGATCGATATTGGCTAAGACATCAAAATCCAGCTTTGTCCCGTAGGGCAATCTTGTCGCGAGACAAGGAGCGGAGGGGCGATCCGAGGAGGAGATTCCCAAATCGGCAGCGAGAGAGCGGATCTGAGCTTTGGTTACCTGCAGTTCAAGTAAAGGACTGTGGATGCCTAATTCTTGCAGAGCCTTCATACCGGGACGGTAGGCATTTCGGTCATCATAATTGGTTCCGTCTATGAGAAAATGATATCCGGCATGTTCTGCATGGCTGAT
>JAGFXQ010000318.1 GCA_017861355.1 Bacillota bacterium | reverse complement strand
CGGTCCCCAGGAGTTATGGATCGCGATATCTTCCGATAAGGTTTCTTCTATTTCTTCTGCAAGTGCAGGCATCTGCTGTCTTGACTCGAGGCAGAACATGGCAACTTCCTCTGCTCCGACTCTGGCGGCAGTTCTAGCTACATCAATCGCAACATTTCCGCCACCGATCACGATGGTTTTTCCTTTCAGTGCAACTGTATTGCCTAGATTCACCTCTCGTAAGAAATCAACTCCGGCGATTACGCCCTCGGCGTTCTCACCTTCTACATTCAATTTTCTTCCGCCCTGAGCTCCGATCGCAAGATAGAAGGCTTCGTATCCTTGAGCCCTCAGCTCTTTCAAACTGATATCTTGGCCGACTTCGATACCGGTCTTAAATTCTACTCCTAGTTCTCTTAGAATCTCGATTTCAGCATTCACGACCTCTTTCTCCAGACGGAAAGATGGAATTCCAAGTGTCAGCATACCGCCGAGAGCTTTCTGCTTCTCAAATACAGTCACCTGATAACCGTCAATCGCCAGAAAGTAGGCACAGGATAATCCGGCAGGTCCGGCACCGATTATTGCTATTTTCTTACCATATTCATGTCGTTTTTGCGGAACGTAACGATTTTTATTGTTCATATCCTGATCTGCAATGAATTTCTTGATCTCATCAATTGCGATTGGATTATCGATATCCCCTCTGGTGCAGGCGGATTCACATTTTCTTGGACAGATGCGTCCGCATACGGCGGGGAAGGGATTCTCGTGCTTGATTAATTCCAGGGCTTCCGAATATTTTCCCTGGGAAGCCAGCTTGATATATCCTTGAATAGAGATGTGAGCAGGACACTCAGTCTTACAAGGACTTGTTCCGGTATCGACTACATCGGTACGGTTCGTTCGGTATTCGGGATTCCATTTCTCCGGTCCCCATTCCATATCTCTTGGAGTTTCTATTTTCTTAACCGGAAGAGGTTTGGCAGCACAGAGCTTCTGACCTAACTGAAGGGCATTCACAGGACAGTTCTCCACACATTCACCACAAGCAACGCATTTATCTTTGTCAATATGGGAGGTATAATTGGAACGTACCATATCAACATTTTTAAACATCTCAGCGGTTCTCAGTGATAGACAGGAGCAGCCGCAGCAGTTACAGATGGCATGCGTATGGCCAGAACCATCCAGGTTCGGAATCTGATGCATCAGGCCATTCTCCTCCGCACGGCGGATAATCTCGAAGGCTTCTTCTCTGGTGATCTGACGACCTCTGCCGGTACGAATATAATACTCGGCGGCATGACCCATCTGAATGCACATATCCTCTTTTAAGTGGCCACAGCCTTCGCCCATCGCTTCTCTGGCAGCTCGGCAGGAACAGTCCGATACGGTGAATATGTCATTATCATTCAAATACTTGGATACTTCCTCATAAGAGGCTTTTCTGGTCTCGCCGTTGATGGCTTTTTCAATCGGAATTACACGCATTAGGCCGACACCAACAGGGAAAGCGCCGGTTGTCTTTGGCCCTCTGACTCTACCATAGGCTTCAAAGGCTTCTGCAATCTGAGGATATTTTTTCACATTTTCTTTGTTGTTAACCATCATCTCCATGATACCCGGTACCCAGGTATCATACCAATAGGTGTCGACTCCGTCGATATTGTTCACAAAGCACACACCGGCCATAGCCAATTCCCATAGGAGCTTTGAGGTCTCATCTTCGGACTATTCCGGATCGTTCGCTGTGATAGCATCCTTGGAACCCATTTTCTTTCTGCTGATGTGGTTGGCAAGTGCTAAAATCTTCTCTCTAGCCATGAATCAATCCTCCCTTTCCTTCCATTCCTTTACGGTATTACGCAGCCAATCGGTCCATTCTTTTATACCGTCTCCTGTTCTTGCAGAGATTGCTATAATTTTAACATTCGGATTTAACTTTTTCGCTCGCTCCTTGCAAGCCTCCAAATCAAAATCGAAATATTCCAATACATCAATCTTGTTGATCAGTAATACATCAACAATAGAGAACATCAGCGGGTATTTGAGGGGCTTGTCATCACCCTCCGGAACACTTAATATCATGGCATTCTTAATTGCGCCGGTATCAAATTCTGCGGGACACACCAGATTACCGACATTCTCTAAGATTGCTAAATCAATATCCCCGATGCCTAAGCCCTCTAAGCCTTGCTTGGTCATATCGGCATCCAGGTGGCACATACCGCCGGTGTGAAGTTGTATTACCTTGGCTCCGGTTGCTGAGATGGTCTTGGCATCTACATCGGAATCAATGTCAGCCTCCATTACTCCAATACGAAAATCATCTTTCAAGTCATGGATGGTGCGAGTAAGCGTGGTGGTTTTACCCGAACCGGGAGAGGACATCAGATTAAGAAGAAAGGTATTCTCCTTCTTCAACTGTGATCGAAGCTCATCGGCCTGTCGGTTATTATCATCAAACACGTTCTGCTTAATCTCAAGAATCTTAAAGTTATTCATTATTCTTACCTTTCTGTTGGAATCAGAAGCATCTATATCGAAACTGCTATGTATCATTTATTCCTAGGCTTGACCTGTTGGTATTATTCCGCCAAAACCTTGATCTCCTGATATTTCTTAAGATCAGTATATAATTCCTGAGTATAAGGATTTCTCTTTGTCTTCACTACTTTGTAGATCATATAGATGACTACGAGTACATTAGCTGCCAATGCTGCGAAGCTCCAGAAGAAAAGAGCAGTAGTATTATAGGTAGAGGATACTGCAAATGCACCTTTATCGATGAAGGAAGGAATCGTCTGTGCGAACATACACCATAAAGCGAGGGTCTGAGCACGATGTTGTAACCAAGCACCTTTTCCGATGGTAAATGCACATAAAGTAGGAGCTAATAATAAAGCAAAGCCACAATACCAGGAATGTCCGGGTAGACAATTGTAGGTATAAGCAAAGTTCCAAAGATCATAAGCAATAATCCAGAACCACAGCATATCCGGCCACAGCATATCCTTGCTGCCGTCCTTCTTGGTTACCTTACGTACTGTGATACCCAGCCATCCGGTAATCGTAATGATATTCAGGATACCTGCGATAGCATTCATATAATTCCAGGGACCGCCTAACACATACATTGCTTCATCAGCAAGAATTCCGCCTTGTGCGTAATTAATTCCTACTTCAATATCTCTGGCAACAGCTTCAAGAATATTGATTGCTAAAATCAGGGCAGGAAAGCACAAAGCCCATTTATAATCGGATAATCTCCAGGTTTTTCCTGTCTTTTTATTAGTGCCATTTACATGACGGATGCACCAGAAACCGATACAACCTGCCGTGGAGGAGTATACCTTAGCCAAATGGAACCAGTCGGTATAAGTGGTATCTCTGAGAACGGTAAACCATAAAACGGACAGAACCGTCGGAAGAACAATAAAGCATACAAAGCCAATTACAGTGAATCTTCTTGCCAGTTCGTTTGCTCCAAATAAGATAGCAAAAACTCCGATCCAGACGAGCCAGACCATAATAGCACTTGCACCAGCATCATAATTAAATGAAAACATATTTCCTCTCCTTATCCTATTAAAGAATTATGTAGATTTGCCTGGTCATACCAGATTAACCCCATAATAGTATTATCTACCTATCTGGGATAAAGTCAATATTTATAGGATTATTCAGCATTTTAGATATAAAAGTTCACTTGCTTTTAAGCATTAAATACAATATAATTTAATCGTGGTATCTGGTTAGACCAGTGACAGGAGGAGAAAATGGAATTCACTAAATTATCGGCGCCTTCTTTGAAAGAATTATTCATTCAGGAGCTGGAGGGTATGATTTTATCAGGAAGATTAGCGGTGGGAGAGAAGCTTCCGCCGGAACGTGAAATTGCAAGAACAATGCAGGTAAGCAGAGGTGTAGTGAATAGTGGGATTATTGAATTGGCGCGAAAGGGATTTCTGACGATAAAGCCACGTATGGGGACGGTTGTTGCAGATTATCGTAGGACCGGAACGACTGAGACGCTGATCTCTATATTGAATTATAATGGAGGAGTGTTAAGAGCAGAAGAGATACGGTCAATTCTGGAGATAAGACAAGCGTTAAGCATTCTGTCATTCCGTCTAGCCATCCCATTGATGAAGCAGGAAGATATCGATTCTCTCCGGAGACATGTGGATGGTATTGCCAAGGCACCGACACATAAAGAAGCCAGTGAAAAGGCATTTGACTTTCATCATGAACTTGCAGTTCTGTCCGGTAATATGCTTATGCCATTGGTATATTATTCTTTTCGGGAGGCAGTTATCATGCTTTGGGAGAGATTCTGCATCCTCCATGGAAGAGAGAAGCTATACATCAATACAGATACTCTGTGGCAGTTTGTTGCAAACCGAGATGTTGAGGGAGCAATCCAGTGGTCAGAGAAGAAAGTGAACGATACAATAACAGGAAAGGATCAGATTTATTATTAACCTTTGATAAGATAAAAAATGTTCCGTTTAAGTAACAATAATTACTAATAAAATTCATGAAATGTGAAATTTGACACCTTTATTTGGGTTATTATATCGAAAAGTCTCAATATCAATCATTTTTATACGAATATTAATTGAACAAAAAAATTCGATGTGATAATCTAGAAGTGAATTTAGAAACGCTAATTATCAAATGTACACTAATCGATTCAACATAAAATGATAATAGGACGATGGTAAAAATATGGACAAAAGATTTGAGTTATCGAATAATAAAATAGGAGCTGCGATTCAGTATTTTCGTGAGTTCTCAGGGATTACGCAGGGAGAATTATGCAAAGGTCTCTGCTCAGTCGCTACCTTATCACGTATTGAAGCAGGAGAGAGGGATGCAGATTCCTTATTGCTAGAAACTTTATTGGAACGACTAGGAAGAATGCCTAATCAGTTTGAATTGATTCTAACTGATTTCGATTATTTAATCTATGTAAATAGGGAAGAAATCAAGAAACAGCTTAATGAGAAAAACATTGAGAAAGCGGAAGAGCTACTTCTGGAATATGAACTAACTGCATCCTCCAAGGGAAATACTCACATGCAATTCATTGCATACAGTAAAGCACTAATGAATGATCTCCATGGAGGAGAAGTAACGGAGACAATTGACATTTTAATGGAAGCAATCTCCTACACAGTACCGGACTTTAAGACACATATGATCAAAGATTATCATCTCAGCAGCAGTGAGTTAGGCATCATTATTGAGATTATACAGCGTATGATTTTGGCTGGAATTACGGAAAGTGCGAAGGACATATTGGAACAAATACTCGAGTACCTGGAACTTCAGGCGCTGTCAGAAGAAAATAACCGTATCTATACAAAGGTAATAGTATTAGCCAGCAAGCTATATATGCAGGAAGATAATGTACGAAAGGCCGGTGAGTTGTGCACAAAAGGCTTAGAGAGAGGCAAAGGAAATCGTAGGATCGATTACCTGGGAGACTTATTCTATATTAAAGCACGAGCAACGGAGGAAATACTTAAGCAAAATGGGATATGGAATACTTCTAACGAAGAGTGCCTAAAAACCTACCTGCAAGCATATTATGCCTATTGTTTTTGTGAAGATCAAACAGCGGCGGATAAGATTAAGAAATATCTTCAGGAGGTATACCAATGGGCAGATATCGATTAGGTGATATGGTTCGCATGACAAGAAAATCCCTTTCCATCACACAGGAGCAGTTATGTGATGAAATCTGTTCCGCTGAAACCCTCTCCAGAATAGAGAATGGTAGTCAGAATCCGAGCCGGGATGTGTACGAACTATTAATGGAACGTATGGGCCGAATCAGAGATAGAGCTTATTCCATGCTTTCCATCTCTGACTTAAAGGTACTGGAACAGATGAAACTGTTTGAGGAATATGTAAGGGAA
>JAGFXQ010000093.1 GCA_017861355.1 Bacillota bacterium | reverse complement strand
CAGATTAACTGGATTGGCCGAAGCGTAGGTGCTGAAGTAGACTTTAAGATCGCAGGTAAGGAGGAGAGCCTCCGAGTATTTACCACCAGACCGGATACCTTATTTGGTGCAACCTATATGGTAATCTCTCCGGAGCATCCGATGATCGATAAGTTTAAGACAGAACTTAAGAATTATGAGGATTTGATCAATTATCGTGAACAAGCTTCTAAGAAGTCGGACTTCGAAAGAACAGAGCTGGTGAAGGATAAGACAGGTGTACAGCTTCAGGGCTTGATGGCAATCAATCCGGTCAATGGCAAAGAGATTCCGATTTGGATCTCAGATTATGTATTAATGACTTACGGAACCGGTGCCATCATGGCAGTACCCGGACATGATGAACGTGACTGGGACTTTGCGAAAAAATTCAGTCTTCCGATCATCGAGGTAGTAGCCGGCGGAGATGTAAATGAAGCTGCCTTTACCAACACCTCTACCGGTAAATTGGTGAATTCGGATTTCTTAAACGGTCTGGAAGTTGCAGATGCAAAGAAGAAGATTCTGGAATGGTTAGAAGAGAAGGAGATTGGCGCAAAGAAGGTCAACTTCAAATTAAGAGATTGGGTATTCTCCCGTCAGAGATATTGGGGAGAGCCTATTCCGCTGGTTCATTGCGATAAATGTGGTTATGTTCCGCTTCCGGAGAGTGAGCTTCCTTTGATGTTACCGGAGGTTGAGAGCTATGAGCCTACGGATAACGGTGAATCGCCTTTGGCTACCATGATGGATTGGGTGGAGACCACCTGTCCTTGTTGTGGAGGTAAGGCACATAGAGAGACGGATACTATGCCTCAATGGGCTGGTTCTTCCTGGTATTTCTTAAGATATATCGATCCACACAACAAAGAAGCATTTGCAAGCAAGGAAGAGTTGGATTATTGGCTGCCGGTTGATTGGTATAATGGCGGTATGGAGCATACAACACTCCATTTGTTATATTCTCGTTTCTGGCATAAGTTCCTCTATGATCAAGGGCTGGTAAGTTCTCCGGAGCCTTATGCGAAGAGAACCTCCCATGGCATGATACTTGGTGAGAACGGCGAGAAGATGTCCAAGTCCAGAGGAAATGTTGTTAATCCGGATGAGATCGTGAATGAGTTTGGCGCAGACACACTGCGAACCTACGAGATGTTTATCGGTGCCTTCGATTTAAGTGCTACCTGGTCGAATGAAGGAGTTAAGGGTTGTCGTCGATTTTTAGATCGTGTATGGAAGCTTAAGGATATGGTAACAGCGGAGGAAAATTATTCCTCCAGCCTTGAGACAAAGATGCATCAGACAATTAAGAAGGTTGGCTCTGACTATGAGAATCTGAAATACAATACCGCTATCGCAGCGATGATGTCACTGGTGAATGAATTCTATAAGCAGGGTGCTGTGACCAAAGGTGAATTGAAGTCATTAATACTCCTGTTGAATCCGGTTGCACCTCATATGACGGAAGAGATGTGGGAATTACTCGGAGAGCAGGGAAGAGTATATCAGCAGTCCTGGCCGGCATTCGACGAACAGAAGACCATCGAAGATACCGTAGAGATTGCAGTTCAGATCAATGGTAAGGTGAAAGCAAACTTAATGGTTGCAATCGACGAGAAGCAGGATGACGTATCACCCAAGACGATGGAACTGCCGGTGATTAAGGCAGCATTAGAAGGTAAGACGGTAGTGAAGGTAATCTACGTACCCGGAAGGATATTCAATATCGTTGTGAAATAGTGGAAGAGGGGTAGAGGAATGAAGCTATTATGCATTTCTGCATCAAATACGCAGTCTATGGGAGCGCTTAGTACTTCCACCAAAGTCGGGTATCTGATTCAGAATATAGTGAATAAGGAACATGAGAATATATCTGTTGAGGTGATCGCATTATCGGATTATGATCTGAAAGTCTGCAGACTTTGTGGAGCATGTAGCGACTCAGGTCGTTGCAGCAGCGATACGGCCTTTAACCAATTGCTGACTAAGATCGAGGCTGCGGACGGAATATTTTTCATTGTTCCTCATTATTCTCCTATCCCTGCAAAGCTAATTATGATATTTGAGAAGATAAATGAAATAATGTATGCTGGATGGTTGAACAAACCGGAGTTCAAAGCATCCTGGGATGGCTTACCGGTTGCAATTATTGGACATGGCGGTATGGTTGAGACTGCGGATAATTTAAGATATTATCATGATCAGTTGGTAGCTACCGTAGCGAAGACATTGCGATCCTTCTCTTTTCTGACGATTGGACTGAATGAAGATTACTTGGACGGGGCTTGCTTTGGACTTCAAGATGATTCTTGCATAAGGACCAGGGAAGATGCTGTTTTCCCTGATATAATTCAAGATTTTACGAAGGTGGAACAGAGGATAGAACCATTGGTATGGAAGATGATTCTCAAGATACTTGAGAATGAAGCTTCAAAATAGCAAACACACTAATATATAATCCTACCAAAAAAATAAGAATCGGGCTGTTGTAAAACCAAACTTTGACTCCTTGTGTGATAATCAGATATAAACCACAAGGTTCAAAAGCTAATGTTTTGCAACGGCCCGATTCTGTATTGTAAGCGGTTAAGCTAATAAATCGATAACGCTCTGCTTATTGGTAAATGCTTGGAGAATCGCTGTATTTGGATTCGCCTTAATATTATTGATACGATCCTGCAGTTTATCCGTGCCCGAACTTTCTTTCTCTCCGGGTGCATTCATCACATCACGGATCTGACTCATGGAACCTAGCGGACCTTCTGCGGTAGGGCTGATAATTGAACGGTTATCGGATGACGGACGGCTGTTACGGACAGGGGAGTATATCAGACCTTCAGTTTTCATGCTCGATAAATTGGGTTTTGAAACAGTATTTGAGGTATTATTTTTTGTGGTATCAGGATTAGTTTTTACGCTTGTCTTCTTTGAAGTGACAGGGGTGCTATAATTATGTCCTTTGCTGATAGGATTAATCATACGAACTCCTTTCCTGCGATTATTATCGCTAGTACAACCTGTGATTTGAGCTTCTGATACACAGGTCTTTACCTCCATGTAAACTATATTACGAATATTAGTTATATGTATCCTTATTGTATGACAAAATTCGATAAAATGCAATAATTATTAAAAAACACCCTGTCATTGATACATTTGCATAGTCTATTCATTGCAATCTGTATCTTATGATAGGGTGGTATACATCGGCAATGGATTAACAGAGTTTACCGACAACATCATTGATTAATTTACCATCGGCTTTTCCCTTCAGATCAGCCATGACGCCTTTCATGATCATTCCTTTATTCTTGGTCGCTACAAGCTCGGCATATTTGTCAGTAATAAAGTTTCTGATCTCATCCTCAGACATCATGGAGGGAGCGTATTCCTTGATTACATCATAAGTGGCTTGATATCCGGCCTTCAGTTCGGCTCTCTCCGGAGGGCAAGTTTCTAACTGTTCCTTGACCAGCTTCAATTCCTTTAATATAGCACGATCAACCAATTCTTCCATAATATTATCACGACAGCCTTCATCAATGGCAATTTTCTTTACGGCGGAGATCAAAGAGGAGATGGCATCCTTACGAACCCGGTCCCTGGCTTTCATCGCTGTTATCATATCCTTCTGTAACTGTTCCATTTGCATAAAGTATACCTCCTATGTTTTTAACTGTTAACTCAGATTATCATTCGGTTACAAAATAATCTTTACCAGTAAACAGTATATTGCATGCGGTTAGGATATTCAAGGGAAGAATGGAAAAAAGTATTAGTTTCTGTCATGAGCATCCTTCCGGGAGGTAATGAGCAGATGTTGAAGCACAGCAATTAGAAAGGCAGCAAGAAGGGAATTCAAAAAGCCGTTCATTGTAATTCCTTTCACAAAAAGATCCGCCAGCATAATAGTCCAAGCATTCACAACAAAACTGAAAATATTGAAGGTAATGATATTAACAGGTAGGGTCAGCAATAGCAACAGTGGTTTTATTAAGAGATTTACCAGTAGCAGTACAAGGCCCATAAGTAGTAAGGACGGTATGTCCCTGATGATAATCGTATCAACCGCCATGGACAGAAGATATAGGATCACAACAGATGATAAATATTTTAAGAAAAGTTTTGACATAATTACCTCCGATTGAGTTTATACAATTTTGATCGACACCGATACATTTTTCACGCTCACCTCTACAATATCATAGGGTTCACAATCCGTGATGGAATGAAATAACTTATCTGTTGCATGGATCAGCTCCTTTACCTGCCTTGTTGTGACGGTACTGGGAGAGTGGGCAGATGGATTCTTAGGTACAAAAATGCAGGCAAATTCCATCAGGTCCAGAACGCAGTCGAACAACTCTTGAAATACGTTGAGACAGACTGGAAAGTTCAAATAAAAATGTCGTCCTTCGGTGATGCTTACCTTGACCCATAAGATACGAAACCATCTAATCCACATAGATCTTCACCTTCACCATCGCATGCTGTTCCTCAGACCATGCTTCAACATCAACAATACTGGGATCTTCCAGTGTCCCATCCAGGATTTCTTCAATTATCTTAGCAAAATCAATGCTTGTAATATCAACCCCCTTGCTTTCCATCTCTCTTCTGGCATCTGTGGGAATGACTGCGGTCATCTTTGAAGCGATTTCTCCAAGTGTTGTCAATAGACGTAAGGGTACATTCACGTTCACATTCACGGTACTGTTGTCGGAGGTGACTTTTACTTTGAGAAACTTATAATTATTGATTCGTTTCACAATTGGTACAGCAGTATTTGCTATAGTCTCAGTCTCACTTGTAAGGTTAAGAGCCTCCAATAATTCCATCCCCTCGGTTGCCGTTATCTGTCCCTTTTCAATCATTTCTAAAATTCGTAATTGTTCACTCATTCTTATACCTCCATCATAATTTTTATACCGTGATGTAATCATCACAATTACCTGATATACCTACCCAGTGTAAAAATTGCTCTTTGTTTTCATACGATTGCTTCTAGTTAAGACTATAAATTCTTAATTCTGTCCGTTGCTTCTTTGGCAGAGATTTCTCCACGCGAGAGTTGCTCCAATATCTCGGTCTTTGCTGTTTCTTTCTGCTCAACATCCTTGATGTTACCGCGGCATCGGAGAAACACTTTTACAAATTCCAGATCTTCCTCCGGAAGTCTACAGAATTCACAGGGTTGAAAATCACCCTCGATTGCAGTTGAACATTTTGGACAGCCTAATTTAGTTATGGAAAGCTTCTCTCCACATACGGGACATTTACCCGGTGCTTTATATTTCATTTGTTTCACCTTCCTATTGTTCTTTGATGACTTTAATATACACCTGTGATTATATAATGTCAATATATAAATTAACAATATTAATATAAATATTAATAATATTAATTTTGAGATTAAATATATTGATAACTCTCCTTAGTATTATTGAAATGGGACGAAACTACCGGAGAGACAGGCAAAAAAAAGAAACCTCACCTCAATTGCAGGATGAAGTTTCTTTCACTCCTAATAATTTGATAGATCCGCTTCCTCAGGAACAATGAGAATTTGAGTAGAGGCATCTGCTTCTTTGACCAAAGTCTTCATATATTTCTCGGAAATAGCAATACAGCCGGTGGTGAAGCCGGTACCATTATAACAATGAAGGAAGACGGCACTTCCTAAGCCGGGAACACAATCTGAATTATAATCAATATTTAAAGCATAGTTATAGGAAGGATCATGATCAATCAGATGCTCAGAGGTATAATCTCCCGGAGTCGACTTGGAATTCACCCAGGTATTATAATAGGGGCTGTTATAATCATCGATCCAATAATCATCCTTTGTAATCTTGCGATATTTGAGGGAGGTACCGGGATCAGACTTCAGACCGAAGGCCAGTGTAAAACTATAAAGGCCGGCAGGAGTTTTACTGTCCCCCTCACGTTTCTGATAGGTAATTCCTTGTGCCCCACAATCACCATCCACCTGGAATAGCTGAACCCATGTATCATTGTCATCCTTCTTATGAAAAGAAACAATGCAATCAGAACCACCGGTTCCAACAATACAGACTAACTCGCTGAACTCACCGCCAATCGACAGGCGATTGACAAAGCTGTAAGATTCCATGTCTGCCTCCGCCTCTTCGCCGTCTGCTGCTTCTGAGGCAGGAGTTGGCTCGACTATTGACGATTTGTCACTGTCTTTTGCCACCTCAGGAGCAGGGGTTGCCTTGGGAGTCGGAGTGGGTGTAGGGGTAGAGGGCGGCTGGGTTGTTAAATACTCGGATACAATATAATAAGTATCATCGTGATAGGATACTTTGCTCCATATACGTTCCGTGCCGATCCGCTTTATCGACTCACCTTTCTTCAATAAAGTAAGGATATTATTACTGTCTGTAGTAGGGCCGGATCGGATATTCACATTCGCAGTGGCAAATACGGTTTCACTGACTGTTACAAAGTTAATATCAGCTTCATCCTCCGTATCCGTTATATTCTCGGCATCTTCCTTGTTCTTCGCATTGGTATTGTTCTCGTCATCCTCAGAGTTCAAGATATCCGCCGTATTCTTGGTATCCACAGTGTGCTTGGTATCTCCACTATTCTCGTTATTCTGCTGAAGCTCCCCAGAATCAAGAGACTGATTATCGCCCGAGGAAGCAGATTGGTTGTTATAGTTCTCCTGATTTAGAGCGATAGTAATATCATCCTTACTACAGCCGGATAAGCTGATACACATCAAAATGATCAATATAATAAATAACGGTTTAGGAGTAAACACACGCATAGGATCCCTCAATCTTTCGTATCCACATCAATAAGTTATTCTAATTATAATGGATCACAGGAAAGAAAGCAATCAAACCGGAATAAGGTTAATCCATATGTTTTTCCTCCGGTTTCATAATTCTTGTTGTTTCCTTGCTTGAAAAATGATAATATAAATGCAGCAATAGTAGGTATGAAGATAGAAAGGACATTATATCATGAATTATAACATGCTTGAGAAGGTGATTTGTGACACCATCAAGGAGGAGCAGATTAAACTCGGATATGAGAAGGAAACCATTCGGTTATATTATCCGATGCACTCCCTTGCACATATCTTAGAGGAAGAGATTACGGATACAACGAAAATGGATGAGGCTTTAGGTGCCTTTGCAGATAAAATAGAGGAAAAATTGGGAAAGCTTCAGATCAGTCATAACGGAGATCGGTACTGTATTCTTATTCCGCCTTCCGGAGCTGTCTATGTAAATGAAGTTTATGATGATAATCCGTTTCTGATCGCATTTATTGAAGCGGTGAGAAAACATGACTGTTCTCTGGAACAGGTATTGGAGGTCTTTCATTCATTTTCTGACCAGGTTTCCTGTGAGAAAAGTGATTCGGATGAATTTGATTACATTTTATTCTTTCAAGATAATTCGGAAGACGATTATCGATATTGTATTAAATTTGACTATGGGCATACCAGTTACCACCGTTTTTCAAAGAAGGATTTTGAAGCGATGATGGAGGAGTCATCGGATAATCAGCTTGTAGTCAGTGAGGATCAGATGGAGGAGCCGGCAGTAGAGGAAGAGGCTGTCGATCTGACCAAAGAAGAAAATTATCAAAGAACATTAAAACTAATGAAAGCAATTCGCTGCATGACGGTATGCAATGATAAGTTTGATATGTATAAGAAAGTTACGAAGCGATTCACAGCCTTGGGTGAATATAAGGACAGTGCACAATTGGCAGAAGAATGTAAGCTGTTAGGGAAGGAAACAAAGAAGAAGATCAAGAAGAAAACATATAAAAATGCTCTGAATATGAAAACAATTGCCAGAAGCGCTTATGATTATAAGGTGGCAGCCGACGAATTTCGAAAGATCAGTGGTTACAAGGACTCGGATGATCTGGCGACGGAGTGTGATACCTTAAGCCACCGTTTTGATAAGAAAATGGTCAGAAATCGTTTGATTGGGATCGGAATCATTGTGATTGGAATCATTGGGTTGGTTGCACTTGTCACAATCTTGAACCTGGGCAAATAGGCAAATTAGTTACTTCATTTAATAAAAATGAAATATAGATAACACGAGGTCTTTGGGAACCACAGCGGTTGCCAGGGACCTCTTTTCATGAGCTTGATCATCTATTCCTCCTGTTGAATTATTTGTTATCTGTTACATATACGACGCATCGGACCTTAGTCCCGTCTTCGCTGGCATAGGCATAAGCTCGTCCCTTCTGCCAGGTTGTAATGATGCCATCATTTGAGACAGAGATTACATTCTCATTGCTGGTAGACCAAGAAACCGGATTACCGGAAGAGACAGTGGCGGTAAGCTGAGTATTAGAACCAATTGTCAGATGAAGCTCATTGTCACTTAGATCAATGGCAGGCGGCTCAACTATAATCTCACAGCTGCGGGAGATGCCGTCTACTGTTGCACTAATCGTTGCTGTTCCATGCTTTATCGCGGTCACGGTGCCTTCTTCATCAACCTTAGCAACACTGGACTTACTGGATTTCCAAGTGGGCTTCACGGTAGAAGAGACAACTGCACTCAGCCTGGAAGTCTGTCCTCGGTATAAGCGTAGCGAGGTTTGGTTCAACTTTATGGTCGGTTGTTTTACTGTGACAGTACAGGTTTTGGGTGTGCCATCTGCGATTGCGGTTATCGTTGTCTCTCCGGGTTTCATCCCGGTTACTTTGCCATTTTCATCAATGACTGCGATACTTTTCTTGCTGCTTTTCCAAGTGACGATACTTGAGTTGGAGGTGGTGGCAGTTAATTGATAGGTACCTCCGTGTTCGATGGATAACCGGGTATCACTAAGGGTCAACGTTGTCTTATTGACCGTTACCTTGCAGGAGGCTTCACCATTTTTTATCTTGGCAGTAATGGTTGCGGTACCGGCTTTTTTTGCTGTTATCTTTCCATAGGTATTCACGGAAGCAATCGCCTGAGAGCTGCTTTTCCAGACTGGCATGTCACCGTTGGTGGTAATTGCGATCAGGTAAAGCTCATCACCGATATCTAAGTTTGCTTTGTACTGTGACAACAGAACAAATTCTATGGAATCAGCTTTTGCATAATGTGGAGTAATGGTGAGTGAGAATAGAAGCAGGGTGATACAAAGCAGAATGGTACGAATGAGTTTATTGAAATAAGACATAAGAACCTCCTTTAAGCAGGAGGAATAGATGATACATATATATAAGCCCTTTCTCATTCTATCATAAGAAAAATAGGATTTATATAAGGCAAAACAGAAAAAATGATACTGAAAATGAGTAATAATGGATAAAAACCTGGTTCATAAATATTCCAATAGTTCCAATGCACTATATAATTAATTCCAGCTACCCTAAAAATATGTTTTTAATCTCCGAATACTTTAATATCAAAAGAAAGGAGATTTTATTATGAAGAAGATATTTTGTTTTATTGTAACATTGGCACTCTTAGTCACCTCCTCCGCAGTTGCATTTGCTAAACCGGAGAGATATAACACACATGAGAAGAAGAGCTATACGAAAGAGATTCAAACAAAAGAGGTTCAGCCAAGAGAGGTTCAGACGAAGTTCGATTTAAAGCATTCCAAAGTAATTAAGTATGGTAGGTATCAATTACCGGTTACACCGGTTACGAAAGGAATGGGAGCAACCGTAAACTATGACAAAGCAACTGCAGTGATTACCATCACCAAGGCTGATACCAAGCTTGTAATTGATTTAAAGAACAAGAAGGTTACAGTAAATGGAGTGGAAGATACAAGCGCTTCTATCTTCAATGTAAGCAACAGCAAGAAGAAGACAATCCTGATCAAGTATATTGCTGAAAAGCTTGGAGTCAGAGTGAAGGTTGGTAAGGACGATATCGAAATCGTGGAAGCAAAACTTGAGGCTCCAAAGAATATCAAGATTACTACCTTTGGATCCAAGGTTGTTGATAATACATTGAATGCAACGACTCAGTATATGGAGGTTAGTGCAGATATTACTCCCGGACAGGCAACCGGCGGTAAAGCAGAGCTCTATGTTAATACCAAATTAGTTGCAACGAACAATGTGATTTCTGCAACCGGTTCTGCTATTACATTTACAACCTCAGACGGAACACCTACAAATGACGAGTTGAAGGCGGCAGTACCAGAAGGTGGAGCGGTCACCATCAAACTCTATAATGCAAAGAATGAAGTCGTTACCAGCAAGTCCGACTTAAAGCTTAATGTTGATTATATTGCACCTACTTTAACATCCATCGCCAGTGCAGTTTATATGCAGGGAACCGGTGAACTTTATCTGTCCGTTGCTGGTGCAGGCCAAATCAGGGATGTTGTGGATATAACAATGTTATCTTTGTTTGATAGCACCCTTGCAAGAAGCTATCGGCTGACCAATATCGATAATAAAGGCTCCAAAGGCTTTGTTGAGAGTGCAACCTCAATCAAGATTACCTTGGGAGAGGCAGATAAAGCGGCTTTAGCAGGCTTTGGTACTTCTACGGTTAGCTTATATGTATCAGCAGGAGCATTGATCAGTGATCAAGCCGGTAACACCTCACCGGTATGGGCAACACCAATTAACGTTCCGGTAGTAGTCATTAAGTAATACCGGGTTAATATAAAAGACGCCCTTTTGGGGCTGATGCAAAATCATAATGTAAACTAATTGTGAGATGATATAAACCACAATGGTCTGCATTTATATTTTGCATCAGCCCTTTTTTGTGGTCGAATGAGGTCGAAGTAGAAGCTGAGAAACCGAATAAAACATCTCGTACTGAGGGCAAGGATATGGTACAATTAATATAAAGAAACTTCATTACCTTTATCATGATAATCTTACAAGAAGGAGATAAAATTATGAGAATCGGAGTACCGAAGGAAATAAAGAATAATGAGAACAGAGTAGGATTAACCCCGGGTGGAGTCAGTGTATTGGTGAAGCACGGTCATGAGGTATATGTAGAAATATCAGCCGGAGTTGGAAGCGGCTTTACCGATGAGGAGTATACAGCAGCAGGAGCTAGACTTCTAGAGAAGAACAGCAGGGTATACGAGAATGCCGATATTATCGTAAAGGTCAAAGAACCTTTAGAGGTGGAATATGATTTGCTACGTCCGGGTCAGGCTCTTTATACTTATCTGCATCTGGCACCGAACCGACCGTTGACGGAAGCACTTCTTAGGAACAAGGTGACCGGTATCGCTTATGAGACAGTGGAATTAAGTAACGGCTCCCTGCCATTGCTCGCACCGATGAGTGAAGTAGCCGGAAGAATGTCAGTACAGATTGGAGCGAATCTGCTACAGAAATATAATGGTGGAATGGGAGTATTACTTGGAGGTGTGTCCGGAGTTCAGCCTTGTGAGGTCGTTATTATCGGTGGTGGAGTCGTAGGAACCAACGCAGCCAGGATAGCAGTTGGTATGGGCGCAAAAGTGACCATTCTTGATATCAATCTTGCAAGATTGCGTTATCTGGATGATATCTTCGCGGGAAGAGTTCAGACGCTGATCTGCAATTCCTATCAGGTGGCGGAGATGGTAAGGAGAGCAGATCTGTTGATTGGAGCAGTATTGGTGACCGGTGCCAGTGCACCCATCATTGTAACGGAAGAAATGGTTGAAACCATGAAGAAAGGTTCCGTTATTGTCGATGTGGCAATCGATCAGGGTGGCTCGATCGAGACGGTAGATCATGTAACGACACACGATCATCCGACTTATGAAAAACATGGAGTAGTTCACTACAGTGTAGCAAATATGCCCGGTGCAGTACCAAGAACTTCTACCCTTGCTTTGGAAGCAGCAACCCTGCCTTATCTGGTGGAGTTGGCGGATAAGGGAGTCATAAAGGCGTTACTCGGTAATCCTGCTTTGCGAAAGGGCTTAAATACCTGCAGTGGAAATCTGACCTGTCAAAGTGTGGCGGATAGCTTGGGACTTTCCTGGGAAGATGCAATAAAGGCATTAGAGCATTTATCATAATCAATGTATTATTAATAAAGGAATTATTAAAATTTTGTGATTTTTCCCAGAATCATTTTACTTATAAAAAATCTATGCTATACTGATAAAATTCCGGGACATTTCAATCCGCTTCCGGAAGTGAAGGTTCGTGCCTGATATGGCATGTTAGAACACCTTTTTGGAGGAGTTATGTTTGGTTATGTGAATGTATATAAGCCCGAACTAAAAATGAAGGATTTTTATAAGTATAAAGCATATTATTGCGGCTTATGTAAAACCTTAAAGGATAAGTATGGGCGCTTTGGACAAATGACCTTATCGTATGACATGACCTTTCTTATTCTTCTGTTAACCTCACTCTATGAGAGTGAAACAACGAGATTACAGAACCGTTGTCTGGTCCATCCGGTGAAGAAACATGATACTCTGGTGAATGAGATTACGGATTATGTGGCCGATATGAATATTGCTCTAACCTATCATCATCTTATGGATGATTGGGCAGATGAGAAGAACTTAGCAGGACTTGCGGGTGCCGGTTTGCTGAAGAAGCAATATGAACGAATTAATGATAAATTTCCAAGACAATGTAAGGGGATGGAAGAAAGTCTTCGTAAGCTCCAAGAGTATGAGGTGAATAAGGAGACGAACATTGACCTGGTTTCCCGTTGCTTCGGTGAACTCATGGCAGAACTATTTGTCTATAAGGAAGACCGGTGGGAACAAAGCCTTCGAACGATCGGTTTTTATCTGGGTAAGTATATCTATCTACTGGATGCATATGATGATATAGAAAAGGATCTCAAGAAGAACAATTATAATCCACTGATTTTCTCGATGGATAAGGAGACTTTCGAAGACGATTGCCGTAATATGCTTACCATGATGATGGCACAGTGTACAAAAGAATATGAAATGCTTCCCTGTCTGCTGGATATCGATATACTCCATAATATTCTATATGATGGAGTATGGACAAAATTTGATGAAATACAAAAAGAGAGAAATATAAGGAAGGAACAAAAACATGATAGCTAATCCGTACAAGGTACTTGAAGTATCACCAAATGCATCGAATGAGGAGATAAAGAAGGCTTATCGTGAGCTTAGCCGAAAATATCATCCTGATTCATATGTGAATAATCCTCTAGCAGGTCTGGCTGAGGAGAAGTTCAAGGAGGTACAGGAAGCCTATGATCAGATCATGAAGGAACGTGAGAGTGGCGCTAACCCCTACGGAAGCGGCTATACATCCTATGGTCAGACCAATTACAGTGCAGGCAGTGAGGGTGACAGTACGCAGATGAATGCAGCTGCAACCTACATCAACGGCGGCCGGTACCGGGAAGCCTTGAACGTATTAGCAGGAATTTCGATGCATAATGCCAGATGGTATTATTACAGTGCAGTAGCCAATGCAGGAATTGGTAATAATGTTATGGCTAACGATCACATTACGCAAGCGATGAATATGGAACCGAACAATCCGGAATATACTAAGCTGTATAATCAATTACAATGGCAGAATCAGAGATACACCGGAACCAGATATGGTAATTCAGGTAGTGGAGGCTATAATGCAGGTAATCTGTGCTGTGATTTGTGGTGTGCGGATTCTCTATGTGAATGTATGGGAGGAGATTTGATTTCATGCTGCTAAACGCAAAGAAGATGGCATTTCTTGGTCTGCTGTTGGCAGTCACGGCATTGCTGATCATTTTAAGTGGTGTACTTGAATTCAATACATTGTTTCTCTTAGGAGCAGCATCTTTTGGTGTGGGAATTGCGATCAGGGAAAGTAATATCCGTTACGGAACAGGGTTTTATCTGGGAGCAATTTTGATTGGACTTATTCTGGCTCCGAACAAGCTCTATTGTATTACCTTTGCTGCGATGGGCTTCTATATAATTGTGATCGAATATTCCTTCGATAAGCTTGTGAACATTCAGAACAACAGAAGAAGAATAAGGTTGTACTGGGTGATCAAGTATATTACCTTTAATCTGATGTATCTACCGATGTTGCTATTCTTACCGAGGTTAATCTATCAGGGTAACATCAATCCGATTCTGACGTTGATTCTGTTGTTAGCAGGTCAAGTGGTCTTATTCGTGTATGATATGGCCTATAATTATTTTCAAAAATATATCTGGAGTAGGGTACGGAATAAACTTACTTTATCTTAATCCATTAATTTATATATAATAATTCTCGGAAAGTAGGTCCAATGACTTACTTTCTTTTGCGTTAAAATGAAGTGTCGAATTGTAGCAAATCATGCAAAAAAGAGATATAATAAATACATGATTCATAATCCTGAGCAGGAGGAACATTAATAAGCGAACCGCCTGATCTTTCTGGCATTTGAACTGCATCAAAGAAACATAAC
This sequence comes from Bacillota bacterium, assembly GCA_017861355.1. Classification (GTDB taxonomy): domain Bacteria; phylum Bacillota; class Clostridia; order Lachnospirales; family Lachnospiraceae; genus Mobilitalea. The sequence goes on along the minus strand of JAGFXQ010000093.1, from coordinate 1,796 downwards.
GGAGGTTAATATGAGCGACATTGAAGAGGGAATTATTATATTAGATGAAGTCAGCATGATGAGACGTAGAATTGGAAGCTTGCTTCAGGGAATTAATCTTCAGATATATGAGGCAGCGTATGATGTTGAGTTATTTAATATTTTAGCGGACGAGAATGCAAATATTCGACTGATCTTAATGGATCTTGGGTTTGACGTCAACAAAGGATTTGAGACTCTGGGAAAAATAAAGGAAAAGAGACCGGAAATTCCTATCTTTGTGGTAACCACTCATAATAAACGACCGGATTTTATCCGAGCGATGGCGGAGGGGGCAACGGATTATATATTGAAGCCTTTTGACGATGCTTTCCTTCGGGAAAAGATATTGTCGGTATTAAAGACAAAGTATTCAGTTGCATCGGAAAATATCAGCATCAGCTTTAATATTCATAATTATCTGAATGCCGAGTTGAAAAAGGCGAAGAAGGGTAAATATGAGATTACTGTATTGATGTGCACTCTGTTCGAAAGCGGGTCGGAGCTTCACAATATGATAGAAAATAAGTATCTTGAGGCGGTTGGTCGTTTTTACAAAAATAATAAAATCAATCTATGGGAAACAGATGTGTTCGAACAGTACGGTTCACAGACCTTTCTTGGGGTGTTTCCTTATTGCACTGCAGCAAATGTGGATCTGCTGCACAAGAAGATCATGGATTATTATGAGGAAGTTGTTAAAGAGGATAAAAGCCTTTCCCTACTCAATATTGCGATGGCAACCATAACCTATCCGGCTGAAGATATGGAGGTAAAGGAACTCCTTTTAACACTTGGTATGCGTATGAACCGGGTAGTTGAGGAAATGAAAAAGGAGGAGAACAAAACTCCTTATGAAGAAATAAAAAAGTAGCAAAATAAAAAAACATAATAAAGTAGCAAAATAAAGTAGCAAAATAAAGTAGCAAAATAAAGTAGCAAAATAAAGTAGCAAAATAAAGTGGCAAAATAAAGAAACAAATAAAGTAGCAAAATACAGAAACGAAATACAGAAACGAAAGACAGAAACGAAAGACAGAAACGAAAGACAGAAACGAAAGACAGAAACGAAATACAGATACAAAATACAGAAACAAAATACAGATACGAAATACAGAAACGAAATACAATTGAGGGGGTATGAAATTATGGAACTACAAAGAAGTGTACCGGAATTACAGGGGGTTAACTCCAAGGCGATCCTTGATTTTGTGGAAGAGGTGGAAAAGCTTCGAACACCCGATATGGGTCAGGATGTTCACAGCTTTATGCTGCTAAGGCATGGCTATGTAATAGCAGAAGGTTGGTGGGAGCCATATGACAGAGAGCTACCGCATGTTCTCTTCTCCTTAAGTAAAAGCTTTACTTCCACCGCAATCGGTTTTGCAGTTCAGGAAGGTTTATTGACGGTTGAGGATCAGGTGATCTCCTATTTTAAGGAGGAATGTCCGGAACCGAGTGAGCTTCTGTCGCAGATGAAGATCAAGCATTTATTGTCAATGAATACAGGTCATAATGTAGATACTACCGGCTATATGACAGAAAGACAGGATGGTAACTGGGTGGCCGGCTTCTTTGGAGTACCGGTAGAGAAAGAACCGGGAACGCATTTTTTATACAACACAGGTGCAACCTATATGCTATCCGTAATCATTCAGAAGCTTACGGGAATGAAACTGATCGATTATCTGACACCCAGACTGTTGGAACCCTTGAACATTACGGGTGCTAGGTGGGACGAGTGTCCGAGAGGCTATAACACCGGTGGTTTCGGACTG
>JAGFXQ010000092.1 GCA_017861355.1 Bacillota bacterium | reverse complement strand
ATAGATTGTATCAATTGTATGTGCTTCTTCCCATTCCATCCTTATCCACGGAAGTGTATCTGCTTCTTTTGGAAGCCAATTATCTTGATCAATCATACCACATACACCATTGGAGATATTAGTAACAAGGAAGTCAATTCCTCGCTCGGAAGAGGCGGTGATTTGCGCAATAGGGGTGATATCTCCTATACTGTTATAATTAGTTGTACAAATAGTAATTTTTTGGCTTCGTTCGGATTCAAGACCAGCTTTATTAAATGCTGTAATCTCATATGTGTATTCGGTATTCCTGTATAATCCAACATCCATCCAACTTGTCATAGAGGAAGGGATATCCTTGCAAGCAACCCCATTCCTATAAATTCGATAGCCTTTTAGCGTATCATTATAGTCTATGGAAGCCTCCCAGGATAGAGATATTCGGTAGTTTCCAGATGCTTCCTCCATGGGATATCCGGGTATCGTGGGAGGGATACTTGTGATGTCTCCGGGGCAGGCTTTGGTACTTAAAGATAATTCACTTTTCATTTTTATACCTATTGCTTGTACCTTGTAGTAATAGTCATTCATTAAATTATATACAACCTGCGTATCATAATAATAAGGAGTATCTATTGTGGCAAGATAATTACCTGCACCTGGGATAAAATCCTCGTTTGTTCCTCTGTAAAGTGCATAGCATAGATAGGAATATTCATCCGGCATTGTCCATTTCACAATTGTGCCTCCTTCTGTGATACAGGCATCTATAATGCTTGGTGCCGGACAATACTCCATCTGCAGCAGTCGAAATGTTTTCCAACCATAAGCAGGAATGGAAAAGTTGAACCTGCCTTCGCAGGAAGGAATAGGAGCAATATCATTTTCAATTACATCTGTTTCAATAATGTGTGCGTTTAACGGAAGCCCAGACATATTAACACAGACACTGCATTCGGATCCTTGTGTTTCATGGAAGCGTATGATTAACCCATTACCATTGCTTTCTGCCATTTTCACAGAAGTAGCTATAACATTATCCCGATTTATTTTGAAGAAGCTATGGATATCATGTGGCAGGAGCCCAGGTTGTGCATGGCAGATAAGGTGTGATTTTAAAGGATTTGTAATGTCAAATCCGAACTTATCGGCACGTGCCTGCTTCCAATCACGAGCTTTTTGTGTGTTAATACTGTATTTATAGGTAACAGGACCAGGCTGAGTATAGGTAAAATTGGTTTTCCAAAAATTATTGAATACCCAATTATATATCCATGGGGATTCTATTTGATGGTTTTTGTCCCAATGACAGGTGCGGCGACCTCCATATTGGACTAAAGGTGCATTCACAGAAGTAAATAATATGCTGTCATTTTCTCCCTGAACATTAATCCAGTGATTTGCTACATAGAAATCAGTATTTGACCAATAGAGCTGATGTGTTGGACTATATATATCTGAATTAACATAGGGTTCTACTTCACCAGCCGGTGTATCATGTGCAATCCGAAAATTATCCATATTGAAAGGAAAGGTAAAGAAACCTTCCTCTGCACATTCGGTATAATTCGGCGGCGCGTCTGCTTTGAATACTTCATTGATAATATCGATACGAGGTAAATCTGCGTACAGAATAACCTTTCTGACAATCTTTTCAACCCCGCGGGTGCGGCCGTCAGCAACAAGCATAGCCATCACAGGACCCGATTCTGATGAGATAGTTGCATTGGAGATTTCATCTTCCGTATAAAGAACATTATCGTACAATTCATTTTTAGAGGTATAGTAAACAAATTGATTCATCTTATGGGGAGCAGAAGGATCTACCAACTCTTTATTATTATTTTGCTTATCGATACAACTGCAGATACAGCCACTGGTATCAAGGGTGACTTTATAAAAATCATTCTCTATTACATTTTCAGTCACAGTAACTGTTTTATTACTTTTGACTGGTGTACTGCCTGGGATTATTCGAAATGCCTTGTATCCATATTGAGGGACTTGACACGCTATAAAGCAGATGTTCCCGTCCGATGTTTTTTGCCAGGGAAGACTTATACCTGTGTATGCATCTATGATTTCGAATGTGTGAGGAAAAGCTTCCGTTTTTATGGTAACGATGTCTGACCGTTCCCATGCACTATTGTTATATACAAGAATGGTTGGTCCTTCCGTTGGAATTAGTGACTCTACCGCTGTGAAGGAAGTGTCAAGAAGACGTCTTGCAATTCTTTGCGGCTCAAGTACTTTGTTCCGAGACCATTTTAATTGCTCATCATCAACGTAATAATTCCAACTTGCCCAGTTATGTTCGTCTGTCAGCATCATGTCATCATATGCCCGGAAAAGATCGGTATACGGATAAGGATGCGCAGGAACAAGAGCAGATGCAATCGCTGAAAAAAATTCTGCCGCCGGAACATTTTCATGATTTTCCTTGCTTACTGATGTTTCATAGGATACCTGGGCAGCCCCAAAGCTCCAAAAGCTTTCCAATGTTCCCTGTACGCTGGGAATTATGTCTTTGTAATGTGTTTCAATATCCTCAAAGAAATCCTCGACAAGTGAATTAATAAAATGTGGGAATACATAAGGCCGACCCTCATCATCAGTACGTGAATTAAGAGCTACTATATTATGCATGACATTTGGCTCAATTCCGGAATTATCACGAACTTTGGTAAGATGTATTAAATAGGACTCATAAGGGTAATCCTCAGATTGCCGATCTAAAAACAGATCAGTGATCCGATTAATTGTGATATCAAGTGTAGATTCCCGGAATCCAAAATCATCAAAATGGTATACAGGTCCATCAAAGGTCAGCAATTTGCTCTCCGGTGTCCTGCCCCTGAGATAAAAAAGGCGGGGATACTTTGGACAGTGTCCATCCTCATAATTCCAATTGCTATCCTGCAAACGAAAGGAAAGGTATTTTTGACCTGCACTGGTCAAGGCATCAACATGTGACCAGGAAAACCCTGCATCATCGGTATGAACTGCATATTTTGCAGGAGGTGTTCCAAGGATATCATTGAGAAATCTGGCAGAATAATAATTTTGTCTGACAATTTGCTCTGTACCCATACCCTCGGTTGCAAAATGCAAATAGTTATAAGGATAGTTCATACGTTTTGATATAAGATTTTCCTTTAATTTTTCAATCCAATCGGCATTGCGAGCCGCCAAGGCAGAACCGTACAGTAAGTAGGAGGCTTCCACAGGATATTTTAGCTGATTGTCTTTCTCCCACTCCTTAGTATTATCAATTTCTTCCAATACTTCATCAAGATATTCAGGAAACAATGTGTGGATTAAATCCTCCTGATAGTCAGTGTAGCCGATATCCAAGTGCATATCATGAGCTACATAGATTTTCCAGTGGCGGATTTTTTTCTGGGGAAGAGAAATAGAGGCTAATTCTCTTTCTATATTCTCATCCCGTGTAAATAGAGAAAATGTTACAATATCATTATCTCTTATTAATTCTGGAACGAGAAGTCTGATATCAGACTTACCGTACGTAACAGGTCCGAGCTTTTGATAGCATACAGGCTGCCCCGGTACCAATATACGTGCAGTAATCATACAATCCTCCAGGGAAGTATCCAGATGAAGTATGGTTTCACTTTTTAAAACACCATTATCATTTAAAATCCAGGGTGTTTGATGAATTTTTACAATTTCGAGTTCTTTCTTCATTGTAGTTCCCTTTCTACTTCGTAATAACGTTTTATAATTAACTCTGCGAATAAACTGTCTGCCCATGCGAACCAGGATCGGGTAAAAATATCAGGATTATCAGGGTGGAAACTCTCATGCATCGCACCAGTATTGCCATCTGTATTCATTAGAAGTTCAATCATTTGATCCATTTCATCAGCAGAAGAGGCTGTTAAACCCTGCATAGCAAGGCCGATAGGCCATACGTAACCATTTGGAGTATGCGGACTGCCAATCCCTTTTGCAAATACACCGGTATAAAAGCAGGGATTATTTTTGCTCAGTACAAAACGCCTTGTATTTTGATATATTGGATCATCACAGGTTGTATATCCTAAATAGGGGATGGATAAAAGGCTTGGTACATTAGCATCATCCATAAGGAGACAATTACCGAGGCCGTCAACTTCATAGGCATAAATTGGACCATAGTCAGGATGATTGATTATACCGTATTTATGTATAGCTGCATCAATTGTTTGCTCCAAGTGTTTTGCTTTCTGATAAAGGCGCTGATCATTCCATACACTTTCACAAATATTGCCGATGTAACGTAAAACAACAACCGCAAACATGTTGGAAGGTATTAAATAACCATATTTGCATGCATCATCACTGGGGCGGAAGCCAGACCAGGTTAGACCGGTTTCTTTTACAGGAGAACCTATTCCCCCATTGGTCAGTGTATCGCTTTTAGGAGCGTTGTTTCTCATAAAGGAATACCTGGATTGTGTTGGGTGGCGCTGCTCTGTTTTCCAAAGGTCAAGTATGAGGTCTACTGCATGATGGAAATTTTCATCGAATATGCTACTGATTCCTGTCGCCTTCCAATATTGCCATGCAAGGGAGATTGGATAACAGAGAGAATCAACTTCATATTTTCGCTCCCAAACCCAAGGGTTCTGTTTTGTGATATCATCACAGAAGCCGTCATTATTAGGAGCTTCATTGAAGGCATTTGCGTATGGGTCTATGTTTATATAATTAATTTGGCGTCTGATTAGGCCTTCAATGACACGCTGTAAGCTGCTGTCCGTCCTTGCGAACGGAACATAGTGACGTACCTGGGCTGATGAATCCCGTAACCACATTGCAGGGATATCACCGGTAAAAATAAAGGTGGTGTTGTCATCTATAATTTTTGTTGTTGTATTCAGTGTGGATAAAAAGCAATTAATAAACATTTTTTTCTGTTTCTCATTAACAGATAACTTATCAGCAATTCTTGTTACAGACGTTATCGTTTCGGATGTCAGATTCATAATTCATCTCCTTAATCTATTTTTGTTGACTTTAATATATCTGATAATGAAAGGAATGAGAGTAGACGATTGTTAGTAATTGAGTGGATATTACTCAAATGTTGATAAAATGAGAAGGAAGAATATGAAGCACAATCATATTCTTCCTCCTCGTATCGGTGCTAAACAATGACCCCATATATTAAATAGATAGACTTTAAATATGAGGAATCCGTTAATATAAAATTAAACAGTGAATTTCTGTACAGCTGATAATAGCTCGTTAGCATTCTCATGCAAGGTTCCGGCTGATTGATGTAGAGCTTCAACGGAATTAAGCTGTGTGGAGGCAGTGTCATTCACAGTATTTGTGGAAGCTGCGATTTCTTCCATAACCGCGGATATATTCTCAATCGCTTCCATCGTACTCACTCTAGATTCATCAATGTCATAAACATTCTCGGAGATATGATTCAAATAAACCATTAATTTCTCAACATTATCATTTAAATTACGATAAGATGTTGTAGTATTATCAACAGCGTCTTCTTGTAGGTTCAAGACACTTTCCGCTTTTTTCGCAATTTCAACGGCTATTCTTGTATCAATCTGAATGCTATCAATAATTTTTTTAATATCATTAACTGATTCATGTGACTTTTCAGATAGGCTTCTAATCTCATTGGCTACAACAGAGAAGCCCCTTCCGAATTCTCCGGCTCTTGCGGCTTCAATTGATGCGTTCAAAGATAACAGATTCGTCTGATTAGCTATTTCATTAATAACGTTAGTTATATTCGTAATAGTTTGTGATTTTTGAGCTAAAGTTTCAATTGCATTAATAATGTCCGTGGTTATTTCCGTGGTAGATTTGGTTTGTTGATTAAGATACTGAGTACAATAAGTTCCTTCATTGATGCTCACCTTCGTATTATCTACAATCTGACGAATCTCCTTTGTATTATCACTAACTAAAGTGATCTTTTTTGATAAATTATCCATATGGGTTAAGCATTCTTCTGCCTCATTTGCCTGCTGCATAATACCTTGTTCAATCTCCTTAATTGCGTTCGAGATCTCTTCCGTTGTTTTGAGGAAAGAAAATGAGGTATCATTCACTTCAGTTGTGGATACGGATACTTCACCGCTTATTTGATGTACACTCTGGATTAGATTCTTCATATTAATAAATGTATTATGAATCTCATCAATAAGTATCTTGAATTCGTCTTTTCTCTTACTATCAAATTCTACCGTTAGGTCACCACTTGCAGCTTGCTTTAGTTTTTTTATAGTGTTCCTTATGGTTTTGTCGATACCGGAAGAGATTGCATAACAGATGATAAATGCAATTATACATGCTATTAATACGGTGACAATTGTTATCTCTTTTATTTCATCCGCTTGACTGGTAATGGTAGCCTTAGGAATTAGTGCACATACCATCGATCCTGTATCCCCGATTTTTGAATACAAGAATAGATATTGCGCTCCATTATATTTTACATAATCAGAGTCTTCTGCCACAGTTGATCCTAATGCATTTGTAAAGAATTCTTTATCTCCAAAAATCAGATCATTCTTTTTACTTGTTGTAATTTCTCTCCCATCCCCTGTTACAAAACCTAGGATTCCGCTTTCGTCAAATTTTACATTCGTTAATATATCTTTCACTGTGTCTGCTTTGATATCTATTATAACTAAGGATTTGCTTTGCATTTTACGAATTAAGCGCAAAATATAAGAATCTTGAGTCACTTCTAATTTTTCATCTAAATACGTATCCTCACTGAACCAATTTGATTTCATTATGTTATTAAGCACAAATTCGCCATGTTTGGTTGCCATAAATTCATTGTATACACCTTCATTCCTCATGGAACTTCCAAGGCTTCTTGATGCCACAGCTTCCGCTGAATCCGATATCAAATAAATATCTTTTATGAAATCGTTTGTAGCACTCTTTGCTATTAGTTGATTTTCAATTATACTAACTGCGGATATTTTATCAAAGGTATCGGTATATTGATCATACAAATATTTTTTTATGTTTTTATCACTACTGTACTCCACGGATGCATCATCCACTGACTCTAAGCCAAAATTCATATATTCGCTTGTCATATGTATCATTTGTAATGCAGCAGTTTCATAATTGCCCCTAATTCCGGTGGACGCCTTTTGAAAGGATACTATACCTAAGAAGATAATGCATATAATTGGAACTAAAAACGATGTAATTAGCTTGACACGTAATGAAAAAAATACATGAATGAACGCCGTTCGTTTTACCATGCTTGATTTGTTTTTGCTTCTTTTTCGATTTGTTTCCCTTAATATCCCTTGTCTTCTTAGGCCTCTTAATGGATGCTTCATCTTTGTTCCCCCCAGTATTTTAAAGTTAAACATCAATAATAAATGACACATAATTAAAATACTTTTTATTTAATTGAAATGAAATGGATAAAGGTAAGAAGGTTATTGGAAATATCTCTGTTAAATAAGAGGGAGAATATGATTTGGCTTCATATTCCCCCTCTAAGTATTGTTTACACTATATTCAGATCAATAAATCCTTACTGAGGACATATTATCATTGCATGCAGCACCTACATTATGAGTACCATAGTTAAAGAGCCACGATTGACCGTCGAAAAGCATATTTTCGAAAATAATAATAGAATAATTCTTAGGGATTGCCAGTGAACTTACGGAGTCATTTGGAATACCAAACTGTATTAATTCGCTCAGTGAGTAGGTTCCTTTGGTAAGTGTTACCGCATTGCCTTGAAACATATCTCCGGAATAAAATGTGACACCACCATCATAATAAATAATGCAAGAAGTCATTTGATCGTTCGCTGCCGGGCCTATATTAGGAGAATCACTTGTAAATTCCCACATGGTACCGGCAAAATTATCTTCACTGTAAATTTCAACAGTACATCCATTAGGAACTTTAAGTGATGTCATCCAGTTATCCGGAACACCAGCCCTTGTGAGTGCTTCCTTAGTATATCGTCCGGGCCGTAAAATGTAAGATGCACCGCCATATTGATCATTCTGATAAACGGGTATCTGAGGAGTTGGTATAGACTGCTTATTCTCAGATTGATCAGGAGGAATAACCTGTAGAAAGGCGACTGCACTGCTTGCTTCATAGGTCTGGATCATACCGCTTGAGCAGGGAACCGTATAATTTCGGTACATCAGATTTCGCAGATTATCCCTATTTGACCAAGCCAGGTTAATATTATCCTGAATCCAAGGTAGCCATTGTGTCTGTCCGCAGTCATTGATCAGAATAGAAATATAATGTGCAAAAATCGCTTTCATGGTACCTTGCTCATTCCAATCGCCTTCCGCGGGTAAGATACCGTCATTATTACACATGACTTCCTTGGTATAATTGGCTGCTAAATTTGCATCGTTTAGATAACTTATGTTATCGGTGGCAAGATAGAGCATCGAAGCTGCTCCAATCATTGTTCCCTGGTTATAAGTATAATTGGTCCAATCTACAACTCCTTGGTCGGATATTAGATCAGGGACGCTGCCAGTAGATGCATTGAAAAGGTGGGTTCGTGCCCAACTATAGATGTCTGTTGCTTTATTCAAATAATCCACATTGCCGGTTATTTCATAAAATTCCAGGGCCGCTATGATTGTAGGATAGTTGATACATGAGTTTTTATGACCTTTTCCCATGCCATTCGGTCCAAATCCCCAAAAAACGCCACCATTAACAGGATCATAGGCTCTGGAATATACATTATCAAAGCCATCTGAGGCTACGTTAAGGTATTCCACATTCCCCGTAATTTCGTAGGCGCGGGCCATTGAAATAATCCACCACATTAAATCGTCAAAAACGAACCATTCTTCTTGATTATTCCAATTATAACCGTCATATTGCGCATATCCACCCTCGTAAATATCGTTGATTTGGGTTAGATACTTACTGTCACCGGTTCTTTCATATGCATCCATCACCATATTCCAAAAAATTGCGTGGGTCCAAATGGCAGCAACGCTGTTCTGATCCGTATTCCCATAATACAATTTTGTATTTGGGTTATAGCAATACTTCTGAAATGCGTCCATAGCAACATCAGCAGTGGTAGAAGTATAGGCCTTAACAGTTACCGGTAAAAATGTAGAAACAAATAATGATACGGCTAAGAGTATTACAAGAACATTTTTCGTTTTACTTTTTAGGATTTTCATTAAATACCTCCTCGACTTAATAAATAAACCTCAACAAATATGTAACATAAATAAAGTAACCTTTATTTGATTGGTATGAAATGGATAAAAGTAAGAAGATGATTGGAAATTTCTTTGTTTTAAACAGGCAATGTCCGGATATAGGACAGCTACACCTAAATATTATGATAAAAATCCACTGGTGAACTAACATTCGTCTACTCCGGTTTCGTAAAAATGCTGATATGATACTAAATATCATGGAAGGAGGGCAAAGGAATTGTTTAAAACTGTTTTTGATGGAGAGAAAAGAGAGGAAATAGATCATCTGGTTGAGCTTTTGTTTGAGGAAGCTTACAGCAAGCTATCCAAATTGAGTTGCGTCGCCTATGTATCAAGGGAGCCCTTGGCATTTGAACATCGGTTTCAGGGCAGAAAGATATCCCTTACTATAGGAGACAGATGGGCGGAAGATGTTTTTGACTGTGCGTGGCTGCATATTACAGGGGATAGACCAGAAGGTTATCAAAATAATGAATTGGTATTTTTGCTGGATTGTGGTGGAGAAGGTCTTGTTTATGCCGGAAATGGGACAATAAAGCAGGCTATCACCTGCTACGCGTCTGATTTCGAGGAACAGCTTGGAACACCGGTGAAAAAAGTTGTTTTAGTAGATGATGATTTATATTTGGAGGGTAAGATAGATTTTTGGATTGATTGTGGTGCGAATGATCTTTTTGGTAAGATGAAAGAAGAATCCCGTATCCATAACTTGTTTATCGCCAAAATTAACAGCGAGATCAGAGAACTGGCATATGATCTGCAGGTATTGCTTACAGTGGTTGATTATAGTGATGATGAAGACTTCAAAAATGAAATTGTAAAAGAATTGAAGGAGATTGGCTCTATAAATAGGATAGATCATAATCTTGCCATAGAAATCAGAAGAAAAATAGGACATCTGATGAACATGAAAAATAATGAAGAAGTCTTTACCTATTCAGCGATAGGGCATGGACATCTTGATCTGGCATGGCTTTGGCCTATAAGGGAAAGTATTAGAAAAGGAGCTAGAACCTTTGCCACTCAAATTAAAAATATAGAAAGATATCCGGAATATGTATTCGGAGCATCGCAAGCTCAGTTGTACCAATGGATTATGGACAGCTATCCGCAGTTGTATAAAAAGATAAAAACACTGGCCAAAACCTCTAACTGGGATGTACAGGGCGCAACCTGGGTGGAAATGGATAGTAACCTTATTAGTGCAGAGAGTATGATCCGGCAATTTTATTATGGAAAGAAATTTTTTAAGCAGGAATTTTGTGAAGATATGAAAATTTTTTGGGTACCGGACAGCTTCGGATATTCAGCATGCATACCACAAATTATGCAATTGGCTAAGGTGCCTTATTTTTTAACACAAAAGATGAGCTGGAATACAGTGAACAAGTTCCCGCACCATTCTTTCTATTGGGAAGGTCTGGATGGTTCAAGAGTTCTTGCGCATATGCTCCCGGAAAGTACTTACAATTCACCAATGCGGGGAGATTTTCTGAAGAAAGGTGAAAATAACTACATGGAGCGTGGCATTTCTAATAATGCCATGATTTTATTCGGTATCGGAGATGGAGGAGCAGGTCCGGGTTATGAACATATTGAAAGAGCAAAGCGATATCAGGATCTAAAGGGTATGCCTCTGGTTAAAATGGAAAAGAGTATGAGCTTTTTTGAAAAGCTTGATAATGGTGTAACAGATTATCCGATTTATCAGGGTGAATTATACTTGGAGAAACACCAGGGTACCTACACAACCCAATCAAAAAGCAAAAAATATAATAGAAAGTGTGAATTTGCTCTACGAAATTATGAGATGCTTATACCCTTGGCTCAAAAACATAATATTGATTTACCAATTG
>JAGFXQ010000317.1 GCA_017861355.1 Bacillota bacterium | reverse complement strand
ATATCTACCTTCACCAGATGCAGCTTCTTGGAGTTCGGATGATCATTGATCTCAATAATCTTACCAATTACAACGCCTCTGATGTCCTTACCCTTTTCCTCTATTCCTTCCACCTCTGCAGTTGCCAGGGTGAATCTTCCGATCAATTCCTTGATATTTATTCCGGATATATCCGTGAATTCGGATATCCAATTCATTGAAATATACATGATTATTCCTCCAATCTATTTCGGTTCTATTCTATAATAATGTAAACGGATTACAGCTCGAAAGCTTCGCTTATCTCGCGAACTTCTTCAGCTGTTTCAGATTACCTCCATTGAAGAGGCGGATATCCTTTACATTGTATTTCATCATTGCAAGACGAGTCATGCCAAGTCCGAAAGCAAAGCCGGTGTATTTGTCCGGATCGATACCGCCAAGGCGAAGTACATTCGGATGGATCATACCACAGGGCAACAACTCTAACCAACCGGAGTGCTTACAGGTAGGGCAGCCTACACCGCCGCAGATGGCACAGTTAATATCAAGCTCGAAGCCGGGCTCCACGAAGGGGAAGAAACCGGGACGAAGTCTGACCTTAACATCTCGCTCAAATACTTCGGATAATAATACCTTCATAAAATAGATCAGGTTTGAGATAGAGATATCATCGCCTACCATCATTCCTTCCATCTGGAAGAAGGTATTCTCATGGCTGGCATCAATATTTTCATTACGGAAGCATCTTCCCGGGAATAAGACCTTCAAAGGCTCGCCCGGCTTCGGTGCACCATATTTTCTTAAGATAGTGTTCTGCGCAGCTGAGGTATGGGTCTTAAGTAATTGACCATTATCGAGATAATAGGTATCTGTCATATCCCTTGCCGGATGATTCTTGGGTATATTTACTCCTTCAAAGTTATTGAATTCTGTCTGAATCTCAAGTCCATCCTCGATGATGAATCCCATCGTCTTGAAGATATCCTCGATCTGCTTCTGAACGATCGTGATCGGATGCATCGTTCCTACCGGCTTATCCGATGGAATGGAATAGTCATAGCGTTCCGCTTTCTCAAGCTCTCTCTGATATTCCCGCTCCTCCATCTTCTTCTGATATTCCACAATTGCCTGCTCGATCTCATCTTTCAGTATATTTACCTGCATGCCGGCTTGTTTCTTCGCCTCAGCATCCAGATTACGCAGATCCTTCAAGGCTTCGGTTACAAGACCTTTTTTGCCAAGGAAGGATACGCGGATTCGCTCCAGCTCCTCTTTCAGATTAGCAGCATTCAATTCGTTTGAAAACTGTTCTTTAATACGTTCAAGATTCTCTAACATGTTCCTACCTCCTAAATTAATCAATTTCAACAGTGTTACGGTTTCTGGGTACAAAAAAAGCCCCCGCCCGAAAGGGACGAAAGCATCGTGGTACCACCCAAATTTAAGTCTGCATTACAGACTACTCAACCAGCTATAACGGAACTGATCCGGCTTCTCTTCTATCACAGTAAGGAGCTAGTAAGTGGCAAGCTTCCTATCGTAATATTTTAAAAGCAACTCCGGTGCCGAACTTCGTGATACATCTGAACCCTGAACTTGCTCTCAGCCGGTGACAAGTTCTCTCTGGCGGGAAAATATATCCTACTACATTCACCTTCAATGTTGTTATCTTTTCACTTATATTAATCGACTTTTCTGACATTGTCAAGAGAGGGGATAAAAATTTCTTCATCTCACAGTAACAATTCATCCTTCAATGACTATCTCATACAACCAGGAATGAAGTGTTCCCCTTTCAGTCCTGGTCGTATTCACTACTAGGCTGGCTGAATTGTAACGTGTATTACTCCTGATTTTTCTTTTGACTTTCCTGTTCAAACATTATATGCTATTATATGCTACAAAGTGACGCTATAAACAAAGAGCATGCAATAAGCTCAGGAGAATAATAATGGATAAAAAAATACTTTTCTTTGACATCGACGGAACAATATTAAGCCACCGAACCTTTCAGGTGTCCGACAGCACAAAACGTGCCATACAGCAAGCCCAGATGAACGGACATGTTGTTATGATTAATTCCGGCAGAGTGGATTCCTTTATCGATCAAACTGTGAGAGAACTCGGTTTTGACGGCTTCATCTTAGGCTGTGGAACCCATATAATATATCAAGACAAGGAATTATTTCATACCGAATTATCGAAGGACATCATCCCATCGTTGATTTTTGATCTTCGCAAGCTTGGAATCGAAGCAGTTCTGGAAGGTTCCAACTCCGTGTATTATGATTACAATTCCATCAGTCCTGTAGTTCTTAATCTGATTGAATATCAGAAAAAGCACCAATTTGCTGCCGGTGATTGGGAAGATCCGGATATCTCCTTTGACAAGTTCTGCATCTGGCCCGGGGATGAAGAGAAAACAAATCAATTCTATGATAAATACAAAGAGGTCTTCGATTTTATAAAGCGTGACGGTCACTTCTATGAGATCGTACCCAAGGGATTGTCAAAAGCAAGCGGTATAGAGTTCATGATTAAGCATCTTGGTATCCCGTATGAGAATACCTATGCCTTCGGAGATGGTGAAAATGATCTTCCGATGCTGACCTATGCAAAACATTCCATCGCAATGGGTAATGCACCGCAAGCAATTAAGGATGTCGTTACCTATGTCACGGAAGATGTAGATCATCACGGCATTGAACATGCTTTAAAGTATTTTAAGCTTATTTAACATACTTATTTAGAGACCCTTGCGGTCTCTTTTTTGCGTAATATACAGTGCTACGATGCAGCCATTATAAGCACCAGTCATCCTACTCTTCGTCTATCAACTGTCGGTATTGACCAGGTATTTGTTTTTTTAGGACAATCAAGTTGAAGCTTGTACTGTGCGAAAGAATATGATAGAATTAGCACGGTAATGAGATCATTATAATTCCAGAAGGAGTGTTGTCGATGCAGAATTACGACGTAATCATTATAGGAGCCGGACCTTCCGGTATTTTTTGTGCCTATGAATTAATCAACGAGAATAAAGACCTAAAAATATTGATGGTGGAAAAGGGACGACCGATCGAGAAGAGAATGTGTCCAAAGAGAACCACCAAACAATGTATCGGCTGCCAACCCTGCGCAATTACAACCGGTTTTGCTGGAGCTGGAGCTTTTTCTGACGGAAAGCTCTCCCTATCGCCCGATGTAGGCGGTAATCTTCCCGACATCCTAGGATATGATAAAGCTATGGAGTTAATCAAGGAATCCGATGACATCTATCTCAAATTCGGGGCGGATACCAATGTCTACGGTGTTGATAAGGAAGCTGAAATTCGTGAGATCAGAAGACGTGCTATCAATGCTAATCTTAAGTTGATTGAATGCCCGATCCGTCATCTTGGAACGGAGGAAGGCTATAAAATATACACCAGACTGCAGGAGCATCTACTCGCTGTGGGTGTGGAGATGGTCTTCAACACTATGGTAAAAGATATAATTATTGAAGATAAGAAAGCAATAGGCGTCGTAACCTCGAAGGGTGATACCTACTATGCTGAAGAAATCGTATCTGCAATCGGTCGTGAGGGTTCTGACTGGTTCAGCCAGATCTGTAAGGATCACGGTATTGAGACCAAGGTCGGAACAGTAGATATCGGTGTGCGTGTTGAAGTTCGTGATGAAGTCATGGAATTCCTGAACAAGAATCTCTACGAAGCGAAGCTGGTATACTACACTCCTACCTTCGATGATAAGGTTCGTACCTTCTGTACCAATCCCTCAGCCCTTCAATACCCCGATCGAGTATGGTAAGCATATCGCCCAACTCAGCAATATGTTATGCGGTGGCAGAATTCTGGTGCAGACCTTTGGTGATTTCCAGAGAGGCAGACGAACCACAGAAGAGAGGCTTTGCCGAAATAATCTGATTCCCACCTTAAAGGATGCGATCCCCGGTGATTTGTCCTTAGTATTCCCTCACAGAATTATGGTTGATATTAAGGAAATGATTCTTGCTCTAGATAAGGTTACTCCCGGTATTGCCAGTGATGAGACCTTACTCTATGGTGTTGAGGTTAAATTCTACTCCAATAAAGTCGTTGTGAACACCGATTTTGAGACCAGCATCGAGGGTCTTCGTGCCATCGGTGACGGCGCTGCCGTAACCCGCGGTTTGCAGCAGGCTTCTGCAAACGGTATCAGCGTAGCTCGCAGCATCATAGCGAAGATGAATAAATAGTAAAATATAAATAGCGTGTAATTATGATATGATCCTCCATAAGTAGACATGGGAAATAACTAAAATCTACTTATGGAGGATTATTTTATAGCCACTCATCCGGGATTGGATCTCCGGTCAGGAATAGGTCCGGATCTCTCTGAAGATAGGAGGAGGTTAGCTCGGCCATTCCTACCGCATCGCATAAATAACTCTTCGCATCTCCGATCATTCCCTCTTTTGCAATTCCATGATGAAGGTACGGTGCCATCATCTTATCATAGTTCTGTGAGATATCACCGATGGGATTGTGATGCCCCCGCATAGGTCGGTCAATCAATCTACCGTTCGGAGTCAATATCTGATAAGGATGATAAAAATCAGTCAATCGATTTCCTATCTGATTCCATTCCTCTACTCCGTGAAGATAAGTGTTCTTCTTCGGACTGCAGCCCAAAAATAATATCTTAGCCCCACGATCATAAAGCTTACCCCAGCAGCCGCTTCTCGGGCAGGGTGTATCGCTGTACTCTTCTCCGGAGATATATTCCTCCGCTTCTTCGCCTATCGCAGCCACTGAATGAGTAGGATGCCAGGATCTTAACACACCCGGCCGTTTCATGAAAAGGTTCGTCAGTAAGCCTACACAAGATGGTTCGGTTGCTACCTTGAATACCCGGTATTCATCATTGATCTGCTCCCAGGTATGGGTAGGAAAGATGAGGAGTCCTTGCTTCATATACTCCATAATTGCATCAATTACAGTATCCGCTCCTCCATCGACTTCACCAATAGCCTTCATTGAGGAATGAATCAGTAGGGTATCCGTTGAATGGATTCCCATATTAACTAAATCACCAATGATATCCTGTTTTGTGTACATTTGAATCCCTCATTTCATTATAATCAATCAACTTCCAATATCATTAGTGTAACAAAATTATCTCCTTATGGCAAATGAATTCCCATTATAATACAATAAAAGGCTATAAAAACTGTTACCATAAAAGCCATAAAAATACTCCCCGGAGCAGTCGGCATAATAGAATTCTCTATTATCACCAACACCTCCGGAGAGTTAATCATTACACCCCGCCTTTATTCAAGACACTATCCCCAGCTCACCTCTATTGATAAGCCCTGCTTCTCCTACTTAAGGTATTTCTACCCCATGGATATCACTTCTATAACTATCATAATTAAATTGCGTTTGGACCTCGTTCACCGGTTCGGATGCGAACAACATCATCCACATCATAGATAAAGATTTTTCCATCACCATAATTACCGGTTGTAATCTCCTTCACAACCCTCTCGATGATCTTCTCTGCTACATCGGTTGCAACTACAGTCTCGACCTTAACCTTTGGTAAAAGATTTACATGGTTCTCAGTTCCTCTGTATATCTGAACATAGCCTTTTTGCTTGCCGTAACCCATAATGTTGGTTATCATCAATCCATTCGCCTTACAATCATTCAGAATCTTTTTTAAGTCCTCAAGTCTTTCCGGTTTTATAATAATCTCAAGCTTTTTCATACATTCCTCCATTCCTCCGTCAAGCGGAATAATTCACTTTCTCTGAGATACCGTTCCTGCCCCAGGTTATTTTTTTATTCTCTTGAGCTGATGAACCGGAGCATTATCGTCTGAAGCATAATCCAGATCATTTTTTATTAATTGTAGATCAGGATATGCCAATACACCCATTTCCGGAATATCAAGACCGTCTAATTCTGCTTCCGGAGCCACTCTTAAACCCCATACCATATCAAGTATCTTAAAGAATACATAGGATACTCCAAAGCCCCAAACAATCAGTACACCGACAGCAACGAGCTGAGCCACGAGCTGCCCTGAATTCCCGAAGAACAAGCCGGTAACTCCACCCTCGACTCCATTCAGACCCGCACCATACGAACCATCTGCAAATAATCCAAGTGCGATAACGCCCCATACTCCATTCACACAGTGAACTGAAATTGCACCAACCGGATCATCAATCTTTAATTTACTTTCTACAAAGGTTACTGCGATACATACCAGAATTCCTGAGATCAGACCAATAACAAATGCGGATGATGCGTTTACAAAGGCACAAGGTGCAGTGATGGCAACTAATCCGGCTAATGCACCGTTTGCCGTCATCGACGGATCCGGCTTACCAAATCTGATCCACATATAGAACATTGCTGCAACTCCGCCAATCGCACCGGCTACCATTGTATTCGTGGCAACTACGGATAGTCTGAAATCTGCTGCATTCATAGTTGACCCGGCATTGAAGGAGAACCAGCAGAAGAATAAAATGATCGTTCCGATAATCGCCATTGGAATATCATGTCCTGGGAAGGCTTTACTGGATCCATCCTTCTTAAACTTTCCAATTCTTGGCCCTATCACAATTGCGCCTGCAAGAGCGATCATACCACCCATAGAGTGAACTACTGCAGAACCGGCGAAGTCCACTACACCATGACCCAAGCCAAAGTTTGCTCCAAGCTGGGATAACCATCCGCCTCCCCATACCCAGTTACCGAATAAGGGATATAAGAACATCGAAATAAAGAGAGCGATGATAACATATGCAGAATATTTTACTCGTTCCGCCATTGCCCCTGTAGGTATGGTTACGGTGGTATCCATGAATACCATCTGGAAGAAGAACAAAGCATAAATACCAGGATCATAAAGTCCCTTACCTGTCAGCATGAAGCCTTTCAAGCCAGCGATACCTCCGATCCCAGGTATGGCGAGCATTGAATCCAAAGCTCCTCCACCATTACCAAGACCTGCCGCGCCACCGGACCCGCCAAACTGTAATGCGAAGCCGGTAAGGAAATAACCGATTGCTCCTACTAGGAATACCATGAAGTTCATTGTCATGGTATGTGCAGCATTCTTACCACGGCAAAAACCGGTCTCAACCATTGCAAAGCCGCATTGGAAGAAGAATACCATGAAGGCACATATCATAATCCAGGTGTAGTTCGCTCCATAATATGCTTTGTTTGCAACGGTAGCTACATCACCTAGAGTCTCTGCTCCGGTAGTAGCAACATAAGATGCTCCTGTCGGATCAGAACCTCCCGGGGACGTGAAGGCCATTGCTAGCCCAATTGCCAAGCCGGCAACGAGAGCAAATAATCCGATAAACTTTCCATACTTTTTCATAAACATTACCTCTTCCATACTTTTTCATAAACATTACCTCCCTTTGATTAGCTTTATTTTTTTGTTGCACTAATCTTCATTCACTTCTTTTCCTTGTTTTATCTTCTTTTCCTTGTTTTATCTTCTTTTCTGATTTACTTTCTTTTCTTTGATTTACGTTCTTCTCTTTGCTTTACCTTCTTTTCTTTTCTTTGCTTTAATTTCTTTTCTTTGCTTTACCTTCCTCTTCTTGTCTTCTTAAAATTTCTTCTTGTCTTCTTAAAATTACTCCAGGAAAACTTACTGTTACTTTCATAGAATCCCTTCTTAAAATTACTGACCATAAAATAATATCTTGTTCCCAGATATGCAATCAGTAAGCCAAACACCATTCCCGGAATCGATGTACTTAGAACTTTTAGCTGTATGTTATTCAATACACTAAAAGCGCAAAAGTAGATTCCCAAAAACAAAATAATCAAGCTCCCAAGATAAAGTAAAAATACGATAATTTCCTTTGGGCTATGTTGCTTCGTCCCTTCAAAGTTCTTCATATCAACACCTCCTGTTCCCTTCCTCACTTTACTGACATAGAGAAGAGGTCAAAACCGTAAAAATGGCTTTGACCTCGTTGTCGTTTCATACTTATTTATTTTTATTATTAAGATAAAAAACGAGGTCAAAGCTAATTGCCTTGACCTCATCGTCGTTAAATACTGATTTATTATTGTCATTAAGATAAAAAATGAGGTCAAAGCAAAATGCCTTGACCTCATTGTCATAAAATACTGATTTATTATTGTCATTAAGATAAAAATGAGGTCAAAGCAAAATGCCTTGACCTCATTGTCATAAAATACTGATTTATTATTGTCATAAGATAAAAAACGAGGTCAAAGCTAATTGCCTTGACCTCATCGTCTGTTAAAAATTATATTGGTGAGTTTAGCATACTTATTTTTGAAATGCAATAGGTAATTTTAATTTTTTTATACTTCTTCCAAAAAGATAAAATTACATTTATTAAATCTATGCTAACAATCTTAACTTTATACCTTCATGTTATGCTCCAAATAGAGTTTTGTGCTTAAGTATTTAATGTATGAACATCGCATCGCCAAAACTGAAGAATCGATAGCGCTCCTTTACTGCAACGTCATACGCATTCATAACATGCTCTCTTCCTGCCAGAGCAGAGACCAGCATCATCAGTGTTGATTCCGGTAGATGAAAATTGGTGATCAAAGCATCTAATACCTTGAAGTGATAACCCGGATAAATAAAAATCGAAGTATCTCCACTGCCCGGCTGAACGAGTCCCTGTTCATCCGCAGCCGATTCAATCGTTCTGCAGCTGGTAGTTCCTACACAAATAATTCTGCCGCCTTTTTTCTTAGTCTCATTGATGATGTTCGCAGCCTCTTCCGTTACCTGATAGAATTCAGAATGCATATGATGCTCCAGAACATCCTCCACCTTCACCGGACGGAAGGTTCCGAGTCCAACATGCAATGTCACATTCGCAACCGGTATCCCTATGGCCTCAACCTCAGCCAATAATTCCTTCGTAAAATGCAACCCTGCGGTAGGTGCCGCAGCAGAACCGTCATACTTTGCATAGACCGTCTGATAGCGACTCTTATCTGCCAATTCATGGGTGATGTAAGGCGGCAAAGGCATCTGACCCAGCTGGTCAAGAATTTCCTCAAAAATCCCTTGATACTGAAATTGCACTAAGCGATTACCGTCCTCTAGCATATCGATAATCTCGCCAATCAGAATTCCGTTACCAAAGCTGATCTTGGTTCCGCTTCTTGCTTTCTTACCCGGTTTGACCAATGTCTCCCAGATATCATTTTCCCTACGCTTGAGTAACAATAATTCAATCTTAGCCCCATGAACCTCTTCCGGTTCATGGGCAATGTTCTCATGAAGCTTCTCACCGATTAACCTGGCCGGTATTACCCTGGTATTATTAATTACGAGGCAGTCTCCTTTACGTAGATACTGCGTAATATTCTTAAATATTCTATGTTCTATTGCTCCTGTTTCCTTATCCAGCACCAACAATCTGGAACCGGAGCGATCCTCCAAAGGATCCTGTGCAATCAACTCTTCCGGTAAATCATAATAAAAATCTTGTGTTTTCAATGTAACCTCCATCTATTAACCTGCGAAGCAACTGTCAGAATGACACTTCCAAGGACTTCTATCTCCTGAATATATTCACCCTAGTCGCATTTATCTTTTCATACGTGGTTGATTATACCTTTTTTTTGGTGAAAAATCTACCCTTATTTCACTATACCGTTTACGTGGTGTTACAGTTCAGTCTTCAATGACTAACGCATATGACTAGGAATGAAGTGTTCCCATGGTGAGTATTTGCATTCGTCAGTACTTAGGTTCTGTACTTTAGAACCTTATGTACTGCTACGTAATGCAATTAAGTGGGAACAGCTCATCCATGGGAACATTTCGTTCCTAGTCATATTCACTACCTGTAAGGCTGAACTGTAACTTCCTGGTTCACTATCCTTGAATTAGCTGTTCCCATTCTGCATATGCCTCGTTAAGATTATTCTCCAGCCGCTCATGCTCCGTGTAAAGCTCGTTAAGCTTCCCTCCGTCCGAATTATGAAGTTCCATTAATTCTTTGAGTACTTTAAGCTTCTCTTCGAACTCACCTATGGCTGCTTCTATTTGCTCCAGCTTTCTACCTGCTTTTCTCTCTTTATTTTGATTTTGTTCTGAGAATTGCCCGCTTTTTCCATTCCTATTTTCTGCCGTTGAGGATACCTTATGTGGATTATCTGCTGCCTTTATCTGTTTTGAAGTGCTACTGTTTAGTACCGATTTGCTATCTATTTGTCTTATCAGCTCTTTCTTATGTTCCTCCTGATAATAAGCATAATCGCCGTCATATTCCTTGGTTACACAATGCTCGATCGTGACTATCTTATCCGCCAGTTTATTGATAAAATAACGGTCATGTGATACAAAGAGCAAGGTACCCTCGAATTCCTTTAACGTTTCCTCCAGTACCTCACGAGAGTCCATATCAAGATGATTGGTCGGCTCATCAAGAATAAGCAGATTAGCTCCTTCAAAAGTCAGAGAACATAGACGCAGCCGGCTCTTCTCCCCTCCGGAGAGATACTTAATCTTTTTATTTACATCTTCCTGCATAAACATTACCTTCGCAAGTTGTGACCTGGCTGCTCCGTTCGTCAGATTATAAAGACGGGCAAAATACTCTAACACCGTCTGATCTTCATCCGGGTATTCCACCTGCTGTGGAAGATACCCAATCTTCACATTCGCACCAATTCGTACTTTGCCTTTGTCCGGTTCTATTTCTCCGAGAATCAGCTTTAGCAGAGTAGTCTTGCCGCTTCCATTCTCTCCGATAATGCAGGCACTATCCTGATAAAA
Organism: Bacillota bacterium; assembly: GCA_017861355.1. GTDB lineage: Bacteria > Bacillota > Clostridia > Lachnospirales > Lachnospiraceae > Mobilitalea. The sequence goes on along the minus strand of JAGFXQ010000317.1, from coordinate 1,053 downwards.
CAGAGACAAGTTAATATCTCGCAATAATTCCTGTTCTCCAAAGGCTTTGTTTAACCCCGACAACTCCAATACTATTTTACCTGACCTTACAACAACCGTTTGATTCAAACGTATCTTCCGATTCTCGAAGACAGGACGATCCAATACCTCAATTTTCTCGAGACGCTTCTCCAATTCCTTTGCGCGTTTGAACATCGTTTCACTGTCACGCATCACACCCCAGATACGATAACGTTCAATCTGCTGTTCCATTCGCTCAATCTTACGCTGTTGATTCTGATAATTCCGATACGCGAGTAGAAAACGCCGTTCCTTCTCAACCACATAGTAACTGTAATTTCCGAGGTATTGCTCCATGTGGTCGTATTCTAATTCATAGATCTTACTAACCACATTATCCAGGAAAAAGCGATCATGGGAAATAATCAGAGCAGCCCCCTTATATTCTTTCAGAAAACCCTCCAACCACTCAATTGTTACCAAATCCAGATGGTTCGTCGGCTCATCAAGCAACAGGATATCCGGCTCTTCCAGCAGGATTTTAGCCAGAATGACACGGGTTTTCTCCCCTCCGCTTAATTGTTCGAACAGCATCTCCTTCATCCTGTCGTTGATCTGTAGACCTTCTGTGATTTTATCAATCTTCGTATCCAGCTCGTAGCCATGATTCATCTCATATTGCTCCAGGAGCTTAGAATAGCTGTTCATTGCTTTCTCTAATGCTGTTCCTTCCAATGCTCCCATACTATGCTCCAGCTCTTCCATCTGTCTACGTAGCTGATATACTCCTTCAAATGCCATTCGAAGTACATTCCCGGTCGTCATAGATTTCTCAAACACCGGAATCTGATTGAGATATCCCATCTTATTATCCTTGCGAAGACTGATTTCTCCATTCTGGAAGTCCTCCAGACCAATCAACATCTTCATCAACGTGGTCTTTCCACATCCGTTTTGCCCAATTAGGCCTATTCTTTCCCCGGTCTTAACCTCAAAAGATATATTCTCAAATATTTTGTTCGCTCCATAATATTTCACTAATCCATTTGCATT
>JAGFXQ010000316.1 GCA_017861355.1 Bacillota bacterium | reverse complement strand
AGATCACACATTATTTTATATGATTGGAGCGATCCTATGATCAAATCAACATTACGCTTAATCGGTTTAATCTCGAGGAAAATAAGGGATGATCATATAGCAGCCTTTTCTGCGCAGGCGGCCTTCTTCATCATCATATCCTTTTTCCCCTTTATTATGCTGCTCTTAAGTATTATCAAATACTTTCCGATTGAAGAAGAAAGCATGCTTATTTTATTAAGTCAAGCCTTCCCAACCACAGTGAATTCTCTGATCTCTTCCATAGTTCGAGAGATCTTTGATACTGCTGCCTCCACAACCTTAATATCTGCAACCATCGTATCCACGATTTGGTCTGCCGGCAAAGGTTTCCTGGCAGTTATGACAGGACTTAATTCGGTATATGAGATCAACGAGACTAGACATGGTATGCTGTTACGCGGAATGGCCGCATTGTATACCGTAATCTTTGCCATTATGGTGATAGCAACGATGATTCTCTTTGTCTTCGGTAACCGTCTTTACTTATGGATTGGTCAAAAATTACCGGTGATTGAAGATACTGCTTTTGTTATTATCAGCTTAAGGACGATTGTCGGACTTATCACCCTGATTATTTTATTTCTCATTATTTATATTGTAATTCCGAACCGTAAGACAAAGCTCATGCATGAGCTTCCCGGTGCAATGTTATGCGCCGGAGGATGGATGGGCTTTTCCTACGCCTTCTCTTATTATATTGACAACTTTTCGAATTATGCTTCCATGTATGGAAGTCTGACCGCGATTGTACTGTTCATGCTCTGGCTGTACTTTTGTATGTATCTTTTGTTCCTTGGAGCAGAATTCAATCTTCTGTTTGTGAATAAAGCATTTATGCAAAAGTTAAAGCTTCTTTACCGCAAATCAGATAAAGAACCTATTATTCATAGATAAACCCAATCTCTGTTCCCTCGTAGAAGTAAGATAGAATCTTCTCGTATTGCACGCCGGAATCGGCCAATGCCTTTACACCGTTCTGGCTCATTCCAACCCCGTGTCCATACCCGCCGCCGGTCAGAGTTATGCTGCTTAATCCATCCTCATTCTTCTCCTGATCAATGACAAAGAATGCGCTTGGCAGAAGGTTCAGATTCTTGACTTCACTCTCGTCCTGACGGATCACAGTATCATAGAATGGTGCCAGTAATGCTCTGATATTATATTCGGTTCTAACCTTTACGGTATATTTTGTTCCCTTAATCAGTAACTCGGAGATTATTCCACTGCTCTCTCTCTTTAAAGCGGAGATATCCACAATCTCACCTATACTATCCACCGGACGGCTTTCAAAAATATCATCGCCTGTTTCACTCTCTCCAGTCTTCGTCAGTATCAATTCCGAATTTGCCAAATAACGTTTGGACAGATTTTCTTCAATTACCTTCTGAAGTTCTTTTGCTTTCATCGTAACCTTCCACCGATACCAGTTAAAACTACTGTCATAGGTAGCAAGTTCCTTATCGTCGATAAAGCTACGGAAGACTTCTTCGGATGAAAGATCTGCATACTTATCTTCAAATGCTGATTGGGCTTCCGCTCCCTCACCATCCTCACTCACCGCTAATACTTTACCGACCAGATAAGGATAATTGGTATTGTTTGCCCATACATTCGCCGCCTCCGAGGTATGCCCACAGGAGGTTGAGAAATAATATGCAGTAATAACCTCGCCATCATATTTCAGTACTTTGCCATAGGTATCCTTTACTGCAAGAACAGAATCTTCATTTTCGGAAATATTATTGTACACCTGATAGGACACACTATCATCTACATGGGCTCCGTACACACTCAGGCTGTTCGCCATCAGATGCTTGTAAGCATAGCTTCTGGCACATACCGCCTGAACCCGTAATGCTTCCAATCCATAATAGGTAGGCATTTCACTAGGAATAACCGCATAGAGATATTCCTCCAAGGGCAGTTCATTAATCATAAGAAGGCCCTGTTCTCCCTCTGCTATCTCTATACTTCCACGGTATCTGGGGTATCCATCGGATCGTTTTAAAGAAAGCAGCTCAATTTTACCATCCTCTTCCACTGACTTTACGGTAATCCTTCCATCCGATAATAAGGAGGAACCCGGTTCAATGGTAACGATATCTCCCTTCTTGTAGGAGTGTTCCTCTTCCTTACTACTTATAGTAAAGTCACTGGAGGCCGTTAATTCTATCTTCTTATGGAAATAATCCTGATATCCGTCGGTCATGAGAAGTACTCGGATATTCTCTGCTTTTATGCTTTCTGTGATTAAAGCCGCACTGATCTTACCAAGGGATACCACAAAATCGGTATTTTCATAACCCACGAGAATACTGCTGGTCGGTTCAATCTGAAGATTACCAAATATCTTATATATTTTGAATTCATCATCCAATGGTACCTTGCCATACCCATCAATTTCGATATAATCTTTTCCAGTCTGTAATACCTTACCTTGGATAATTTCAGGTTTCTGCAGTACCTTCACAACCTTCTGATTCTCAACTGTGATATCACCGATCACCTTACTGATTGAGGTCTGAAGCTTGTACTGCGCTGAGAGACTCTTACTGATTCCGTTGACGAATATATCAATCTGTACTCCCTCTCCCTTTTCAATCCACACATTATGTAGCACGATTTTCTCCGTTGTAACTTCTTTTATATAGACGAGTTCCTGATCACTCACATATGCCTTGATACCTTTGTCCAAGTATTTGGTAACCAAATCAAGCTTTTGATTCTCGTAGTCACTTTCATAACTTTTCGCATCCTTATAATAATATTTCCCCAAATTGGTTATCATTCGCGAGATACCGCCATCTGTCTGCTCACTTCCTAGCACAAGAAGCGTCTCTTCATGTAACCCCTGGTCCTTACCCGGAACTGTTGCAATCAAAGCATCATATAATTCCAGAAAGTCGCGAATTAACATGGGCTGCTCCGCCTTGGAAAAGTCAAAGGATATCCCGGAATATACCGTCTGATAATTCGGTTTCTTAAGAATTAGCTGATCGATCAGTTGTTTACAGGTACCATAAGTCAGAGCCTCCATCGGAGCCTTGGAAACTCTGCTCTCTATGAGGCCCATCTTCCACACAGCATTTACATAGGTATCATACCAGCCGGACATCTCCTCTGTATCATAGGTGATACCCATCGCCAGACTTTCTCTCTCTGCTTTATTATATTCAAGGAAGCTTAACAACCGGTATGCTTCCGCATCAGTGATACTATCACTCTGAACAACCGTATTTTCAGGCTCCTCTATCTTCATATCCTTCATCCCACGGATTATATTTACTGTGAATACAACAATTACTATTCCAATACAAATTCCTATCAATATAAGCTTTCTCTTTATACTCATCGCTGCTCCTATTCCAGGCCTTGATTAACCTATTGACATAGTGATTATCCCATACGCTAATATATTATGTCAATGGAAGTAATATTCGTACAAGTTTTAAATCCAATATATAAAATATTTTTAATTTTATATTTTACATGCTATAATGGATAAATAGTTAGAATGGATTGCTTCAATTATTCATTCCAATATACATATTGGAGGGGTACAATATGCCGCAAATCAAAAATGTTTATCGAGAAAGTCTTCCTGCATTAAGGTTGATTGGAAAAAGATATACCGACATGGATCGGGGACCACTCGGGGGATTTGGTCTAAAATGGGACGAGTGGTTTCAACGTGGCTACCACATTCCTTTGTTCCAACTAGGCCCGATTGTAGAAAGCGCCTTCATAGGCTGCATGCGTCATAATGAAGGATTAGAATATTGGACCGGTATGTTTTTTCCCGAGAATACACCTGTCCCTGAGAACTATCAGTCTATCGACATCCCTATGGGAGATATCGGTGTCTGCTGGCTCCATGGACGAGCAGCCAGCGGAGAGCTTTATGGTGAGCATATTCATGTCTTATGTGTAAATAAGTTTATGGAAGCCGGCTGGCAGATCGCAGATAATTCATGGTTCTTTGAGCGCTATGTAAATCCACGATTTTCTAAACCGGACGAAGAGGGAAAAGTGATCCTGGATTATTGTGTCTATTTAAAGTAATGGTTCCTATGTAATCCTGCAATAGTATCCATAAGAAAGAGGTAAAGAATATCTACAAAGGCTAGCTTTATGCAATAAACCTTTGTGATAATCTTTACCTCATTATTTTATTATTAGATCTAGTGCTACGATTTAGTTC
>JAGFXQ010000091.1 GCA_017861355.1 Bacillota bacterium | reverse complement strand
TATCACCCCCTACCGGGCTTATATAGCAACGGATGCCATGCTGAGAACGCTGTTCCGGCTATTTATAACAAGACAGAATTTACTGCGCTGGAATACGGCGGAGGCAGTTGATTCTTCCATCATTAATTCACTGAGAGGGTATTTCCTAACGATGATAAGCTCCACCGGTGCTGCGCTTGTATTGTTGTTGGTGCTGATCTACAAGAACGAACCTACCGTGGCTACTCTAATCTATCTTGTTGTAATAATGAGCTGGGCTTTCGCATTTCTACTTTCCTATCGAATCAGTCAGTCGAAGGAGTATATGGAAGAGGAAATAAAGGACTCAGACAAGGAACTTCTGCTGGATACCTCACGTAGGACCTGGTTGTTCTTCAAGGAGCTCTCTACGAAGGAGAATAATTGGCTTTGCCCGGATAGCTATCAAATCGCCATGGTGGAGAAGCATAGTGAAAAAACCTCGCCTACCAATATCGGATTGCAGCTGCTTGCAATTCTGACCGCACGAGATTTGGGCTTTGAGACTTTGAGTGCGACACTGACCTCAGTTGAGAATCTGATGGAGACAGTTCATAAATTGACGAAATGGAAAGGACATCTCTATAACTGGTATCATATCAATACTCTGGAGGTATTAAGTCCGGCTTATATCTCGACGGTGGACAGCGGTAATTTCTTCGGGCATCTGCTGGCGTTAAAACAAGGACTCCTCGAACAACTCGAGAATCCGATACTTTCGAAAAATATTGCAATAGAGCTTCAAAAGACATTGATACAAAGTCATTATGAAGGAAGTATTCAGGAGCATTATGCAACCATAGGTGAATTCATAGAAGATATCACTGATATCTGGGATGAACTTCAGGGAAGAGAAAGAAAACAGGAGGAGGATCCACGCTGGATCAATGAACTGGCTAGGATGATCGAAGGAATTGTAGAAGAAGCCGGTACTTTTAAATTAAAAGGAGACCGCTTTGAAAGCCAACCAAATTTAGTACAGCTGGCGAAACAAGGGAACAAATGTGCAAAAGCGATGGTGGAACGCATCCAAAAGATGAGTACTAAGATAGATTGCCTTCTTTGCAATGCTGATTTTCGATTTCTTTATAATGAGAAGAGGATGCTGTTTCATATTGGTTATCATGTATCATCACAGACACTGGATGCAGGATGCTATGATCTGATGGCATCGGAGTCGGCTTTGACCAGTTTCCTTGCAATTGCTACTGGAGAGGTACCGCAGAGACATTGGAGTAAGCTTGGAAGACCACTTACGATGGTGAATGGAATTCCTTGCTTTGTATCCTGGAGTGGCACAATGTTCGAATATCTGATGCCTAATCTGGTATTAAAAGAATACGAGGATTCGGTCTATGCGCAGACCTCGAAGGCAGCAGTATTACAGCATATACGTTATGCGAGGGAGGCAGGGATACCTTGGGGTATCTCAGAATCCCAGTATTATCGATTTGACCTGAATGCCAATTATCAATATAAAGCTTTTGGAGTACCAAAGCTGCGGTTACAGCCGGTACGTAGGAATTCAATGGTAGTAGCACCCTATGCTACTATTCTGGCTTTGGATTATGCAAAGGAGGAAGGGTTTGCTAACCTCAGGTTACTGAAGACACTTGGTATGTATGGAGAATTTGGTTTCTATGAAGCCATTGATTATAATAGTCCGGATTCAGTGGAGATGACGCCTTATTGTATCGTCAAATCCTTTATGGCACATCATCAGGGAATGAATCTGGTAGCAATCAATAATTTCTTGAATCACGGAATTATGCGCAATCGTTTTCATTCCGAGGCAATGGTGAAAGCAACAGAAGCGCTGTTGGAAGAGAAGCGTCAAAGTCATCTGATCTCGATTGCTAAGCGAGGCTACACGATCAAGATCAGTAAGGTATATTTTCGAGAGGAGCTTTATAGCAACCGATATATCAACAGCATTGCACCCAAGTTGCCGGTTACCAATTACCTCTCCAATAACAAGTATTCACTGCTCCTAACCTCCGATGGTGATGGCTTCAGCAGCTATAAGGATATGATGCTTTATCGATTTCGGGCAGATCCTTATGCGAATTCCGGAAACTATATCTATATCAAGGATATCGGGACCGGACTGCTATGGAGCAATTCGTATCATCCAACGAGAGTAGAGCCGGACAAATATCAGGTAATTTTCTCACCGCACCAGGCGGAGATCCTCCGAAGGGACGGAACCGTATCCACCAGGACCGTAATCAGTCTAGATACAAATCGGAATATTGAGATACGTAAGGTTTCTTTAACAAACCATAGCAATGAGGATAAGGTAATCGAACTTACCAGTTACATGGAAGTGGTAGGCGATACCAATCTGGCGGAACTCAGTCATCCAGCTTTTAATAAGCTTTTTATTGAAAGTGAGTATTTGGAGGAGCAGGGAATCTTTCTATCAAAGAGAAGAAGCGGGAAGCAAAATAATTATCCTTATATTATGCATATGCTGCGGACGGGAGTTCAGCCCAGGAAACGCGTGGAATATGAGAACGACAGATTAAAATTTCTCGGAAGGAATAATACGCCGCAGAATCCGGAGAGGGTAGTGGACAGTATCCCGCTCTCGAACCGGGCAGGCTTCTGTAATGATCCGATTATGAGTCTGCGGATATTGATAACGATAAAAACTGGAGAGACAGCCAGTGTATCCTTTATAACTGGGGTCTGCAACAGCAAGGAAGAGGCAATCGCGATCGGGGAGGAATTGGGCAAACCGTATCATATCGATGATATCTTCGAGAAATTCAAGCTTCAGACAGAAATTGAACTAAAATATCTGGAGATAACAAGATCACAGATCAATGCCTTCCAGAATCTGATCAGTCCAATCTTCTACCCGGCCAGACCTTATCGGGGACCCTATGAGAATATTCGAAGAAACTACAAAAATCAAAGCTTTCTATGGCGGTTTGGCATATCGGGAGATAATCCTATTCTTCTTCTCAGTGTGAAATCAATCGAAGATTCGGAGATGATCCGGGATGCACTGAAAGCCTATGAATATATGAAATTGAACCGTCTGGTGGTTGACCTGGTGATCTTAAGCGATGCCAAACATGGCTATTTACAGGAACTGGACGATTTGGTCAACGATCTTACCAGTTCTTTGAGGCTCTATGATGCAGACAATTCCAAGCCGAGTCTCTTCCTGCTCCACTCCTATCAAATGATACCGGCGGAGATAGACTTGCTTATGACGGTTGCCAGGGTGGTGATTTCGGATAAAACCGGAATCTATTTTAGAAATGTGAAGGAAAAGCAGCAGGATTTGATTGAAGAATAATAGGTTTAAGGAGGCAATTGATTTGGATTCTGGGATAACAAGCACACTACCCGATAAGACAGAGAGCCAGAATTATGAATTTTTTAACGGTTTCGGAGGCTTTGTGGAGGAAGGAAGCGAATATGAGATTCTTCTCGAGGGTAAGAATAAGCCTCCGGCGCCGTGGATTAATGTTATAGCTAATAAAAAGTTTGGATTTACCATTTCCGAAGCTGGAGCCGGCTTTACCTTTGCCGGCAACAGCAGAGAGAACAAGATTACATCATGGAGCAATGATCCGGTGACGGATAAACCTTCTGAGGCAATCTATATCTTCGATGAGGTAACCGGAGAGGTGATGACACCGATATCTTTGGGAAAAACTGATCGGGGAACTTATCGAACCAGACATGGCATTGGATACACCAGATTTCTGCACAGCGAGATGGAGATCAGTCAGGAGCTGACTGTCTTCGTTCCGGTGGAGGAGCCGATTAAGCTATGGGAACTGAAGCTAACCAATCATTCGAACCGGGTCAAATATCTTAGTCTTACCTACTATGTGGAATGGGTTCTTGGAACACAGCGGGAGCATACCGGTCCCTATATTCTGACCTCATATAATAACGAGCATGAATATCTTATGGCTAAGAATATCTATTCCTTTCAGTTCCAGAACAGCCGTGCATTTTTATTTTCCAGTGAGATGATTAAGCGGTATACCGGCGACCGGCAGGAATTCCTTGGACTTAAGGGATCCATCTACAATCCGCAAGGCGTGGATAGCATTCTATCCAATCATACCGGAGCCTGCTATGATCCCTGCGGAGCCATTCAGGTATCGGTGGCCTTACAGCCGATGGAAAGCAAGACAGTGATCTTTGCCTTAGGACAAAGCAGCAATATAGAGGAGATTCAAGTCCTTCGCTATAAATACAAAGATGTGAATAATGTTACAGAGGAACTCGAACATGTCAGAGCATATTGGAAGGGCATTCTTGGTACAATTCAGGTCAAGACAACGGATAAAGCCATTGATTATCTGGTGAACGGATGGTTATTATATCAGACGATATCCTGCAGGATTAATGCAAGAGCAGCTTTTTACCAATGTGGTGGAGCTTATGGTTATCGGGATCAACTGCAGGATACGCTTGCATTACGGTTCACGACTCCGGAGGCTCTCCGCAAGCAGATTATCATTGCTTGTAGCAGGCAGTTCGTAGAGGGAGATGTACAACATTGGTGGCATCCGCCGACGGGTGTCGGAGTACGTACCAGAATATCGGATGATCTGCTTTGGCTACCCTATGCGACAGCAGCCTATATCCAAAGCACCGGAGATGACAGTATTTTGAAGGAGCAGGTACCATATATTAAGGGACCGCTGCTGGAAGAGGATGAACACGACATTATGTTCACACCGGAGGTATCCGACCAGGTCGGAAGTGTCTATGAGCATTGTAAGAAAACAATCGGGCATACCGGATTCGGTGTACATGGATTGCCATACATGGGCGGAGGAGACTGGAACGACGGAATGAACGAGGTGGGCAAGGATGGAAAAGGAGAGAGTGTATGGCTCGGATGGTTCCTCTATACTCTGCTCGGAGATTTTATACCCCTCTGCAGGCAGGAAGGTGACCAGGAGTATGCGGATGAGCTGAATCAAAAACGGGAGTTATTGATTAAGAATATCGAGGAACACACCTGGGATGGGGCCTGGTATCTTCGTGCATTCTATGATGATGGCACGAAGCTCGGTTCAAAGGAAAATGATGAATGCAGAATTGATTCGATCAGCCAATCCTGGAGTGTGATATCAAAGGGTGCTAAACCGGACCGAGCTCTGACAGCCATGCAATCTGCGTGGCGTCATCTGGTCAGAGAGGAGGATTCCATCTCGTTATTACTGATGCCACCCTTTAACAAGACAAATAAGAATCCGGGCTACATCAAGAATTACTATCCGGGAATACGGGAAAACGGCGGCCAATATACGCATGCGGCTGTCTGGCTTGCAATCGCCACATCGATGCTCGGAGATTATAATATGGCCCATACCCTATTCACCATGCTGAATCCGATCCACATCACCAAGAACAAGAGAGAAGCACTGGTCTATGAGAAGGAGCCTTATGTCATGATCGCGGATATCTCCTTAAGCCCTCCCTATACAGGCAGAGGAGGATGGAGCTGGTACACCGGTTCTGCAGGCTGGATGTATCAAGGATTAGTGAGTTGGTTTCTCGGAATTAATAAAGAGGCAGAGGAGCTTGTAATCAATCCAGCAACACCTGCCTGCTTTGGCAACTATACGATAGAATATAGATATGGCACCACACTCTATGAGATAAAGGTGGAGAGCCGGAGTAAGGGTATACTCTCTACTACGGAGCTTACTGTCGATGGAGCAAGGATCAAGGGTAACCGTATCAAGCTGTCTGATGATGGTAATCGTCATATGGTCGTAGTATAGCATTATATAGATTTCTAGTATTTAGATTTATGCAAAAAGGAATGGATGAATGACACAATGGCAGGGGAAGAAATCTTCCCACTGCCATTGTTTATCGTACACCCAGCATAGGCGCAATCTTATCACTAGTAATTCGGTTTCTATCTTGAGGCAAATCAGTCATTTTTTTGAACCTGCTTCGTCACTAATTGGATTGTTCCATTTATCTATCTTAAGTACACTTACCATGTAGCTTGAGTAATTAGAGGAGAATATTTATATGTAAAAGAAGAAATTAAGACATGGGAAAGCGTTATCCCGGAGTCTATGGGGCGGAGGCTTTCGCATGCTTAATCCAGGAGGTAAGTATGAACAATCAATATGATTATGATGTAATTGTAGCAGGCGGTGGACCTGCTGGTATCGGAGCTGCCATTGCTGCAGCCAGGATCGGCAGCAGGGTATTGCTGATTGAGCAGGCAGGTTATCTTGGAGGTATGGCAACGAATGCATCTGTCCCCGCCTTCTGCCCATATACTGATGGTAAGAGGGTGACGATCGGCGGGATCGGGCTTGAGGTTCTTGAGGCGATGAAGAGAGAAAGCTATGAGAGTCCGTTTTATGATAATAAGCCGGGGAGACAGAAGGAATACGATTGGGTTCCGATTGATCCGGAAGTATTAAAGCGGGTTACAGAGCGATTAGTCATCGATAGCGCTTGTCATATTCTACTACACACGGTAGTAACTGATGTTATTGTCAAGAGAGGAAAGCTTGCTGCTGTCCGAATCCATAACAAAAGTGGAAATAGCACAATTTCAGCTAAGTATTTTATTGATTGTACCGGAGATGCTGATCTGGTAGCCTTGGCTGGCGGTGCCTTTGAATACGGAGACCAGGAAGGATTAGTCCAGTCCGGCACACTGTGTTTCCGCATCGCAAACCTTAATACAGAGCGTTTTATGGCCTATGCAAAGGAATGCGGGGAGGATGGTAATCTGAACATAGCAGTCAGTAAGGCAAAGGCAAGCAATGATTTCATCGAAGATGAACGTTATGTGTCAGGAATTGCACTACAGGCAGTAGGAGTAGCCGGACTAAACTTCGGACATGTCTATCATTTTAATCCGCTGGATGCCCAGGATCTGACCAGAGCAGAACTGGAGGCTAGAGCGAAGCTGCCAAGATTGATGGAATTCTTGCGTAGATACGTACCAGGTGCTGAAGAGGCCGTATTGATATCCTCCGGACCGGCAATCGGGTTAAGGGAATCCAGGCGTATCTGCGGAGAATATCGATTAACAACCATGGATTACTATAGCAGAGCTACCTTTGAAGATTCGATTGCACGTTATTCCTATCCCATTGACATTCATGCCTCGACTCCTCCCCAGGGTGATTACAGAGACGACCTGGAATATGTAACCTCAAGATATCAGGAGGGAGAAGCCTATTCCATACCCTATCGGAGTCTATTGCCGATTGGTATCTCTAATCTGTTGGTAGCGGGTAGAACGATCAGCTGTGACCGTGCTATGATGGCATCGGTTCGTGTAATGCCGGCTTGCTTTGCAACGGGAGAGGCGGCAGGGACGGCAGCAGCCCTTTGCAACAAGAACAACCTGCAATGTAAACAGGTGAAGATTCAGGAATTACAGAAGCAGCTTACGTTACAGGGGGCAATCCTTGCTTAAGTAGTGTCTGCATAGTATGATAGATATGTATCAGGGACCATCAGATTTTATACATTCATAAGTCGGATAATGGATTTACGATAAAAATATTTTAAGTTAGTATAAAAGAGTATTAACGAAATGCGCAAACGTTATGCAAAAACGCATGTAAAGGGAGGAAACAAAATGAAAAAAATGAAGAAGCTGTTAGCCATGGTGTTAGTAATTGCATTAACCATGTCACTTGCAACAGCATGTTCCAACAAAAAGGAAGAGGCTACAAGTACTACAGATCCGACTCAGGGTGCTGCACAGTCTACAGATAGCAATGAGAGCAAGGATGATACTCAGTCTGCGGAGAAGACGAAGGTAGTTATCTGGTCTAAGGATCGTCATGATGCTGACTTTATAACACAAAAAGTAGCAGAGTACAATGAGACAAATACAGATAATATCGAAGTTGATTTTCAGATTTATACAGATAATTTTCAGCAGGCAATTGACATGGCATTCCAGTCAGGCGAAGCTCCGGATATGTTCTCTCAGGAGACGAAGGTATTTGAGAGCCATCTAGGAAGTGGCAGAATTGCAGATCTGGCTCCGATGATGGATGACAATTTCAAGACAACCTTTGCAGCATCCATTATTCCTGGATTAAATGAAATCGATGGAAAGATCTATTATGTTCCGGTAACAGGTACTACCGGCCGTTTATTCTATAACAAGAATATATTTGAAAAAGCAGGGATTGCTAATCCTCCGGCTACCTTCGAAGAGATGGTTGCAGATGCGAAGCTTATCACTGAAAAGTTATCCGGAGAGGGTATCTATGGCTTTGCATCTAATATGAAGAACCCCGCTTCAGCATTAAATCGTTCCCTGTTATATCAGGTACAGCGTCAGTTAGGTCTTCAGAATGGTTACAACTTTACAACAGGACAGTTTGATTTCACACAGTATGCTGACTTATTGGCACAGTGGAAAGAGTTATTATCTCAGTCAGCAGCGTTCCCAGGATGTGAATCCTTAGATATCGATCCTCTTAGAACTCAGTTTGCAGCCGGTAAGATTGGTATGTACATCTCCTTCACTCATGCAGAACCCGGTGTATATAAGAACCAATTCCCTATGACAGAGGAATGGGGCGTAGTACAGATCCCTACTCTTGGCGGACAGGTTACCGGTGCTCAGGGCTTTGTAGCAAACGGTGGATATTTATTTAATGCAGAAAGTAAGAACCTGGATGCAGCATGGAAGGCATATAATTCAATCTTCATGAATATTGATTTCCAGGTGGAGTACTATGAGGCAGGATTAGGCATCAGTATCGTTCCTGCAGTTATTGAAAAAGCTAAGCCGGCTCAAATTTATATTGATAATAAAGATCTGTTGATCGGTACAACCGATGCAATCTGGCCTCGTAACCCTCAGGATGCGAATGCAACTGCATTTGTTCTTGAAGGAATGGATAGCAATGCGACCTTCGCATCCATGTTCTATGGTGATACGGATATCGCTACCGGATTACAGGATCTTACTGACAGATACAATGCAGCATTAAAGGCAGGAATTGATGAGGGAACGATTCAACCTATCGTTAAGAGTGGTTTTGATCCTATGAACCCTTCCAAGTAAGCCGATTAAGTAAGGAGACAATAGCGCTTGCCATAGCGATTGTCTTATGTAATCAGAGCGGGGCACTTGATAATTGAGTGCCCCATATTTTTTAGAAAGAAGGGAGAATGACTTTGAAGAACATGACGAAACCTCAGGTATTATCCACTAGAAATAAAAGAAAGATAAAAGAGAATTTACAAGCCTATAGTATGCTTCTCCCTAATCTTGTTCTATTTATTGCGTTTTCTATCTATCCATGTATCTGGACTTTAAAATTTATATTTTATCGCTATAGCGGTCTTGCTTCCGAAGTACCGAAGTTCATCGGTTTAGATAATCTGATGCGTGTCTTTCGGGATGATATTTATTGGAAAGCAGCAAGAAACACCTTTGTATACGCAGGAGCCAAAATAATAATAATCATTCCGTTAGCATTTCTGCTTGCTTTATTTCTTAGCAAGAAGCGAAAAGGAAATGGTCTGCTACAGAGTGTCATCTTTGTTCCAACAATTATGAGTGCGGCAGTTATGGGCTTGGTTTTTTACTTGCTCTTTAATGTATATAACGGACAAATAAACTATTATCTTATGGAATGGAATATCATCAAGCAGCCGATTAACTGGCTTGGTGCCAAGAATGCTATGGAAACTCTGGTTATCACCGCAATCTGGGGAGGCGTCGGCAATTACATGGTGTACTTTATTGCCGGACTTCAGCGAATATCCGAAGAAACACTGGAAAGTGCAAGAATCGACGGTGCAAACAGCATACAGACCGTGTGGAACATAACCTTACCAATGCTCGGTCCGATCCTTAAGATTATATTGATGCTTTCCATCACCGCAGCGTTCCATGATATGACCAATGTGATGGTATTGACTGAGGGTGGTCCGAATTATTCTACCATGGTTCTATCGCTGTATGGATACTCCTTCTTTTTCCCGGTTTCCGCCAGCAGTATTACACTACCACAATATGGCTATGGTGCAGCAGTGAGTGCAGTATCAGCGATGATTGCCGGTATCGTTACGGTAATCTATCTGAAGCTATCCAAGAAATTGGATGATGTGTATTAGAAAGGAGTGGATAGAACATGAAAAATAAAATAATGAAAACAGCGTTCAGTACTATTGTCGCAATATTTATCGCAGTCATGATCGTGTTTACAGTCTACCCGATCCTGTACGCAGTCATCGGTTCCTTTAAAACCAACGGAGAATTAACTGCCGGAGGAAGCTTCTTCCCGGAGGGCGCATGGCAGTTTGGCAACTACTTCGTAGCTTTTGTAAAAGCAAAATTCATAAAATATACACTGAACAGCGTTTTGATCAGTATTTCTACTATGATCATCGCAGTATTTACTTCCTCTCTTGCCGGTTATGTATTTGCCAGACAGAGATTCGTAGGTAAGAAGCTGATCATGGTTTTATACGTGGGCTTAATGTTCATAGCTCTTGGTTCTGTAACCCTATACCCAATCTATTCCCTGCTGATGAAATTAGGACTTCATAAAAGCATAGTTGGACTAATCCTCGTATTAACCGGAGGGCAGTCCGCAAATGTGTTATTGGTCATGGGCTTTATTCAGAGTATTCCAAAGGAACTGGATGAGGCAGCGATCATCGATGGTTGTTCCCCCTACGGTATATTCTTTCGGGTGATCAGACCACTCATAGCCCCTATCATGGCAGTGGTAGCATTGTTTACCTTCCGTAATGCATGGAATGACTACGTTACCACACTTGTTATGAGCATCTCAATGCCGAAGCTGAAGACACTTACGGTAGCTGTAGTTCAATTGAAATATTCGATGAATGCAGCAGCGGAATGGCATATCATGCTGGCAGGTGCCTCTATTGCAATTATCCCAATTCTAATTGTGTATTTCTTTGCCAATAAGCAGTTTATCTCCGGCCTGACCGCCGGTGCCGTAAAAGGATAATCTTCTGTATGGTCAGCAAGGCCTGTGCTATAATAAGCATATGTTACATGCGAAGTGAGGAATCAGGATGAGAAGATTATTCAGTAATTTGATGATAAGAACTAAGATTATTCTGTTATGTGTATCGATCTTATTCATAAACAGTAGTGTGGCCGGATATCTGTACTATAACTATGCCTTTACCGATACGCTAGAGAACACCTACAGCAGTTCGGAGGATATCATCTATCAGGCCAATACCTATCTGACGGATAAGCTTGGGTCTGTCATCCGTAGGGTATATGCAATGTGCAGTAATGTATCCTTCACCACGCTGATGAGTGACTACCTGAATAATCCAGGGAGTGAGAATTATACAGAAGTCCTTGGTTATGTTGCTGATTCTTTAACAGAGATCTATCAGGGAGA